>NZ_JBHXTL010000059.1:0-57100 GCF_042677365.1 Kitasatospora sp. NPDC127116 | reverse complement strand
CTGGAAGGGAAACCCTCCAGGGGCCCGAGCCCGTTCGCGTGCCGCCGCACCGACGCCGAGGAACGACACGGAGGAACGACGAGCGGTACGACAGGACGAGCGGTACGACAGGACGAGCGGCACGGCAGGACCAACGGCACGAAAAAGTGCCGGGCCCCCCGACGAAAGGGCCCGGCACGAAGCGGAGCCGGGCCCGCCGACGAACGGGCCCGGCCCGCGGTCACTCCCCGGTCTCGGGGGTGACGACCAGGTGCTCGGCGAGGAACCAGACCTGGGCCTCACCGGTGCGGATGATCTGGGAGACCAGCAGGTCCTGGGTGCCGTCGTCACCGAGCTCGGCCGTGCGGCCGGCGGCGTCCCGGACATCGGCGAGGACGGTCTCGTGCGCGTCGAGAAGCCGCGAGAGCATCGATCGCACCCCCTCGATGCCGTCCGGCGGACGCGGAACGCCCGTGATCTGCGCGGCGTGACGGAGGTCGCCCACCGCGACGCCGCCGAGGCTCTGCACCCGCTCGGCGAGCGCGTCGACCAGCTCCAGCTGCTCCTGGGCGTGCTTGTCGAAGAGCAGGTGCAGCTGGTACGCGGTCGGCCCGCGCATGCCCCAGTGGTACTTCTTGTACAGCCCGTACAGGAACTGGGTGTCCGCGAGGACCCGGTTGAGCCGCTGGCACGAGTACTGCCGGGCGTCGTGGGAGAGCGCGATCGGCAGCTGGGTGACGGTGCCGAACTCCTGGATCTCGGGACCGTGCTGGTGGAGGCGCGGCTGGCTGCTCATGGTGCTCCTGCTTCGTGCGGGGTCGGTGACATCTGCGGCCATCAGGCTAGGAACGCGCGGGCCGGGCGCCTGTTCCGACCGCGCACTGCTCGCGGTCGGTCAGCGCACCGGGTACGGAAGTCGGGCCGCTGTCCCCGTCGGCTCCACCGGTGCGCCCGGTCGTAGCACTCTCGGACGATTCGGGGTGCTCTCGGAGTCAACCGGCCCCCGGCCACCGCGCCTAGCGTGGAACCCGTCGCAGCCGAGCACCGCAGTAAGAGGCTGCCGCGAGCAGCTGCCGCACGAAAGGGAAAACCCATGCCGTACATCACCGTTGGCCAGGAGAACTCCGCCTCCATCGACCTCTACTACGAGGACCACGGCACCGGGCAGCCGGTCGTCCTCATCCACGGATTCCCGCTGAACGGCAAGTCCTGGGAGCGCCAGAGCGCCGCCCTGCTGGAGGCCGGCTACCGGGTCATCACCTACGACCGCCGCGGCTTCGGACAGTCCTCCCAGCCCACCACCGGCTACGACTACGACACCTTCACCGCCGACCTCCACACCGTGCTGGAGACCCTCGACCTGCGCGACGCCGTCCTGGTCGGCTTCTCCATGGGCACCGGCGAGACCGCCCGCTACGTGGGCACCTACGGCACCGAGCGCATCGCCAAGGTCGCCTTCCTCGCCTCGCTGGAGCCGTACCTGCTCAAGACCGACGACAACCCGGACGGCGCCGCCCCCCAGGAGTTCTTCGACGGCATCGTCGCCGCCGTGAAGGCCGACCGGTTCGCCTTCTACACCGGCTTCTTCAACGACTTCTACAACCTGGACGAGAACCTCGGCACCCGGATCAGCGAGGAGGCCGTCCGCAACAGCTGGAACGTCGCCACCGCCGGCGGCGCCTTCGCCGCCTCGGCCGCGCCCACCACCTGGTACACCGACTTCCGCGCCGACATCGCCCGCATCGACGTGCCCGCCCTGATCCTGCACGGCACCGGCGACCGCACCCTGCCCATCGAGAACACCGCCCGCCCCTTCCACCGGGCCCTGCCCTCCGCCGAGTACGTCGAGATCGAGGGCGCCCCGCACGGCCTGCTCTGGACCCACGCCGAAGAGGTCAACTCCGCGCTGCTCGCCTTCCTCGCCAAGTGACCCGGACGGCCGCGACACCTCGACCCGCGGCCGTCCGCCCGATCCCGGTACCGCCGTCGCCGCCCCAGGCCCGAACGGCGACGGCGGTACCGGTCGCACCAGCCCCACCGGCCCCACACCCACGCCCGGCATCCCCTTCCGCGGACGCCGGGCGTTCGCCACGACCAGGAGGTCACCCATGAAGCTCCGCTTAGCCCGCCGCATGGTCCCGCTGGTGGCGGCACTCGCCGCCCTGACCGCGGTCCCCGCCGCCTCGGCCGCCTCCGCCGGCCAGGGCACGTCTCCGAGCGCGACCCAGGGCACGCCGGCCGAACGGCCGGGCACCCAGCAGCAGTTCGCCGTCGGCCCGCAGTACGACTCCACCCACGTCTACGTCGCGCCCGGCACCGAGCAGGCCTTCGTGACCAGTTGGACGTCCACCTTCGGCGGCACCACGATCGGCCCGGTCTCCACCCAGGTGACGCCGACGCCCAGCCGGACGCTCTCCGAGCTGGTGGTGTCCCCGGTCGGCACACTGTCGGTGTTCGACTACACCACGCCCGTGCCGTACCCCTTCGGCACCGAACGCACCGGCTGGCTGGTGACCGACCTCGACCAGGCCGTCCGCGCCGCCCGTGCCGACGGCGCGACCGTCACCGTGGCACCGTTCGCCGACCCGATCGGCCGTGACGCCGTCGTCCAGTTCCCGGGCGGGATCAACGCCTAGCTGTACGTCCACACCACCCCGCCGTCCTACCCCGCCCTGGTCAGCGTGCCGGAGAACCGGCTCTACCTGTCGCCGGACGCGGTCGGCTCCTTCCTGCACAGCTACCTCGCCTTCACCCGGGGCCGGATCGTCTCCGACGACCGGAGGGCCGACGGCGCCGCCATCGGCCTGCCCGGCACCACGTACCGGCTCCTCCGCCTCACCTCCGGCTTCGGCACCACCACCGTCGCCGTGACGGACGGCCACCTGCCCCACCCGTACGGCCGGGAACTCACCGGCTACGGCGTGCCCGACCTCGGCGCCACCCTGGACCGGGCCGGGGCCGCCGGCGCGACGGTGCTGTCGGGACCCGTCCGCGCGGGCGGCCGGGACAGCGCGACGGTGCAGTTCCCCGGCGGCTACATCGCCGAGATCCACACCGACCGCTGACCGGCCCGACCCGGTCGGCGAAGGACGGGACCGGCGGGACCGGCAGCGTGTGGAAGCGGCCGCGGCGGAGGAGTCAGGAGGCCGTGTCCCGACTGTCGGTCCGGGCGGCGTAGGCCTGCCATTCGCGGGGCGAGACCCCGTAGGCGTCACGGAACGCCCGGCTGAAGTGGGAGTGGCTGACGAAACCCCACCGGTGCGCGACCGCGGACACACTGGCCTGCCGACGGGAGGGACGCTCCAGTTCCCGACGGCACGCGTCCAGGCGGCGCCGACGCACCCACTGCCCCACCGTCGTCCCGTCCTGCTGGAACAGCTTGTGCAGATAGCGCACCGAGATGTGCTGCGCCCGGGCGATCGCCTCCGGCCCCAGATCCGGATCCGCGAGATTCTCCTCGATGTGGCCACGGATCCGCGCCAACAACTCCGCCGAACCACCCGGACCCTCCGGCCCCTCCCCCTCCAGCAGCTCCGACACCAGGATCGCCACGATGTCCGACACACCACGCGCCAGATGATCACCAGGACGCGCCCGGTACCCTCCGCCCCGAGCCGCCAGCGTCCGCAGGAACTGCGAGGCGAGCAGGCCCACCCCCTCACTCCCCCGCGCCACCAGCCCACCCGTACGCCGCACATCGGAGTGCCGCACCCCCAGGTAGAAGCACGGGACACGGAAGCGGACCATCCGGCACCCCGCGTCGCGCAGCAACCCCGCCGGATACGGCGACGTGCCGATCAGCAGATCGCCCGGAGCCAGCGCCGTGCTGACCCCGTGACGCCGCACCGAGGCCGCGCCGTCGACGTGCAGGGCAACGTAGAGGCAGTCCTCGGGATCGACCCCGGGCGGCGGTGACAGGACCTCGATGCAGGCGTCGACGGCCTGATCGGGCCGGTGGTGCTCGGGTTCGGGCAGGGGTGAGGGATCCGACGGGATCACAGGAGGCTCCGACCGGTTGGAGAGGTTCGGTACAGGGTGTTGGGAAGGATCGCCCGCCGTCCGGCGCCCGGTGGTGGCACCGTCGGCGGCGGGGCGTCTCAGGAGAGGAACGCCTCCACGACGGCGTTGAACTCGCCGGGGTTCTCCAGGAAGGGGAAGTGCGAGCTCGCCACGGTCCTCGGGAACACGTGGAGGCCGGCGCCGGGGATCCGCTCGGCGATGTAGCGCTGGGACTCCGGATCGACGTGGCTCCCCTCGCAGCCGAGCACCAGGGTCGGCACGTCGATGCAGTCGAGGACGTCGCGCCAGTCCTGGGCGCAGTGGTCGAAGAGCAGCGGGACGCCCGCGTGCGCCGGGGTGGCACGGATCTGCTCGGTCACGAAGGCCAGCAGGTCCGGGTCGGTGTCGCCGCTGAACATCGAGCGGACGAAGCCCTCGCGGACCTCGGCACCGTCCGGGCCGGCCAGCGCGGCACACAGCTCCAGGAGCCCCGCCACGTCGAAGATGGCGCCGGACTCGCGCTGCTCGGCCGGCGCCGTCCAGGGCACCGCCGCCACGGCGGCGGGCTGGTCGACCAGGACGAGCCGGCGGATGCGGCCGGTGCCGTGCTGGTCGATGAAGCTCCACCACACCGAGGCGCCCATCGACCAGCCCAGCGCGTCGAAGGCGTCCAGGCCCAGGTGGTCGAGCAGGCCGAGGACGTCACGGGCCAGACGCGCGACGCGGTAGCCGTGGCGCGGCTTGCCGGAGCGGCCGTGACCGCGGAAGTCCACCGTCACGACGCGCCGGCCCGGCGCCAGCCCCTCGAACTGGTGGCGGAACATCTCCTGCGTCTGCCCCCAGCCGTGGAGCATCACCAGCGGGACCCCGTCGCCACCGCTGTCGCGGTAGGCCAGGCGCACGCCGTCGTTCGTGATCAGTCGGTGCATGGTGCTCGTTCTTGTCCGTTCGTGTCGGCTCGCGGGTCCGGGGGGCCGGAACCCGCAGGTCGCCGGGGGGATGAGCGGCAGCTCGTCGTGAGAATTCTCGCTGTGGGCCGAACCCGCTGACCACCGACCGACGTAGGGATTGCCCGACGAAGCTTCATCGCTCTGTAGCAACACCGCTGCGGGGCGACGCCGCGCCCGGCCGCGCCCGGCCGGCGGGGAGGACGGCTACGGGGAGGCCGGCTACGGGAAGGCGGTCCACGGGGAGGCCGGCTCCGCCGGAGCCCGCAGCAGGTCCCACAGCCGCAGCCCCAGGTGGAGCTCCAGGCGGTGCGCGCCGACGTCCAGGTCCAGGCCGGTGATCTCCTGGATCTGGCGCAGGCGGTAGTACAGCGAGGTGCGGTGCAGCTCCAGGGCCTCCGCGGTCCTGGGCACCGAACCGGCGTTGTCCAGGAAGCAGCGCAGGGTCTCCTCCAGCCGGGAGTTGCCACCGCCGTTCGCCAGCAGGCGCCGCAGCGGCTTGGGCAGGAGGGACTCGTTGAGCGCGCTCTCGGGCAGTTGGAGGAGGACGGCGTACTCCCCGAGCCGCTCCCAGTCGCCGATGCCCTCCAGCCGGGGCAGCCGGCGGGCCGCGCGCACCGCCACCCGGGCCTGGTCGTAGGAGATCCACGCGTCGGCCAGTGCCGTCCGGCGCCCGCCCACCCCCACCGACACGACCGGGCCCGGGCCCAGGAAGGTCGTCAGGGAGCGGACGATGCCCCGGCCCTGCAGGTCCAGGTCCTCCTCCGCGGGCTCCTGTTCGAAGACCTGCACCAGCACCGCCCGGTCCTGGTCGACCATCGACAGGCCGCGGGCCGTCCGGGTCTGCCGGAACGGCTCCAGCGCACCGCGCAGCGCCACCTCGGTCTGGCCGGTGGGCCCCGGCTGCCCGCTGACGGCGACGCTGGTCACCACGACGTGCGGGCCGGCCGGCAGGAGGCCGTCGTCCACCAGGCGCTGGTGCGCGGCGCAGCGCTGCGCCGAGTCCGAGCCGATCAGCCGGCTCACCAGCCGCCGGGTGTGCTCCTCGTCGTCGTCCGAGGCCAGCCGCTCGGCGTACATCTCGACCGCCACGGCGCGGGCCACCTCGTCGATGGCCCCCCGCTCGGCCTCGGTGAGGGGCGCGCCCGCCGCCACGACCATCAGGATGCCCAGCACGTGGCCCCGTTCGCGGACCGGGGCGCAGTAGCGCGGCTGCATCCCCAGGTCGTCGCGGCCCGGCAGGACACCTGGACGGGTCCACCGGGCAACCCCCTGCGACAGCACGTAGCGGATGGTCTCGTCGTCCGCGATGCCCTGCAGCAGCGTGCGCACCCGCACCCGGTCCTCGTCGCCGAAGTGCCGGCTGGTGCAGATCAGCCGCACCAGGGGGTCGTCGAGAACGACCGAACGCCCCAGTTCCTCGGCCAGGCCGTCCACCAACGTCTGCAGCGCCTCGCCTCCGGAACGCGAGCGCTGGATCCACCTCTTCATGTTCAAAAGCCTCCCGGCGCCATTCATACAAGCAGCGAAACGGGATGGACAAACGTTCAACAAACCGAGGATCCGACGGCTCCACCGGGGCCGGACGGCTGCCGCCCCGGGCGGCGCCGACCGCCGGAGGAGGGTCCGCGCACAACGCCGCGAAATCGCCTCTCCCCGTCAAATCCCTTCCAATGTACGGCAGTTGCTCTCATCCCGGTCGCCACGGCAAGCGGCGGCGCCACCGCCGGCCGCACCGCCCCCCGACCGCCGGACCGCACGGCCGTGACAGCGAGGAGCCCGCGCCCGGCCATGCCCGCCGGGCGAACGGTGCGCGGATCATCACCTCGCGGTGCACGGCCGGAACATCCACCCCGGCACCGCCTCCTAGCCTGGGAGCACTTCCGCCTCCCCCTGCTCCCGGCAGCTCCCAGGGCCCGAGGCGGGAGCGCCGCACCGCCACCGGCGCCCCGGCCGGCCGGCGCTCCGCGTCCCGACCGGACACCGCACCTCACCCCGCCGGCCCGGACGGCCCCTCCCGTCCCGCGCCGCCCCGAACCCGCCCAGGAGACACCCCGTGCCCGCCCACCACCCCCTCTCCGACCCCCAGCCCCGCCCGGAAGCCGCCGCCACCGACCTGACCCTCGACGCCCGACTCGTCCTCGGCGAGCACCAGAGCGTCGACGTCCCGGTACGCCTCGCCTACCGCGGCGACGACCCGTTCGCCGTCACACTCGAATTCCTCGGCCACGCCACCGAAGCGGGCACCTGGCACTTCGCCCGCGAGCTCCTCTGGGAGGGTCTCCACCGGCCCACCGGCCTCGGCGACGTCCGCATCTGGCCCCCCTGCACCTGCCACGCCCGCACCTCCCTGCGCGTCATGCTCAGGAACCAGGCGGACATCGCCCTCCTCGATCTCCCCACCCGCCAGGTCCGTCGCTGGCTCCGCCGCGAGAGCTTCGCCCTCGTCCCCCAGGGCACCGAGCACACCCTCATCGACTGGGCCACCGAATTCGACGACCTCACCGGCTGACGCCGGCTCGGCGGCGATCCGCACGCCCCGTAAAGTTAGCTGAGGCACACCTAAGTCACACAGGCCGTACCCCTTCTCGCCGCACCGGCGCGGGCGGCCCTCGTCTCCGACCGGTGTCGGCGTCGGGGTGTGCCGGGCGAACGCTTCGGGACAGGGAGAGAGATGGCGAGGGACGGTCAGGAGGCCAGGCGTCCGCACGGGGAACTGGTCGCGGACGTGATGGCGGTGCTGTGGGCGGCCGGTGAGCCGATGACCGCGCAGCAGGTCAAGGCGGCGCTGCACCAGGACCTCGCCCGGACGACCGTGGCGACGATCCTCACCCGCCTGCACGAGAAGGGCACCCTGGAGCGCACGCGGCCAGGGCGTTCCTTCGCCTACGCGCCGGTCGCGGACGCCGCCGGGCTGGCGGCCGGGCGGATGCGCCGGGAGCTGGAGAAGGAGCCGCAGCGGGACCTCGTCCTGAAGCGGTTCGTGTCCTCGCTGTCCACGGACGACGGGGACGTCCTGCGGCGCCTGCTGATCGAGGCGGAGGCCGCGCCGGCTCCGGCCGGGGGCGAGGCCGTGCTGGAGGGCGGGTCGTGACGCTGTTCCTGGTGGTCGTCGCCCTCACCGTCGTCCTTCCGTGGGGAGCGGCGCCCGCGGCCCGTCGTCTGGCCGGGCTGCTCCCGCCGCGCGAGGCCTCCCTGACCCTCGCGGGGGCGGCGGTGCTGCTCGCGGGCGGCACGGTCGCGGCGCTGACGGGGCTCTTCCACGTGCCGTTCCTGGCGGAGCTGGAGCACCTGAGGTTCGCCCGGGTGACGGCGGACTGGCCGGCGGTGGTGCCGGTGTCCGGTGCCGCCGGGGTCCTGCTGGCCGTGCAGGCGGTGCGGCTGGTGCTGGCCGCTCGCCGGCAGCGTGCGCTGCTGTCCCGCGCGTGGGCGCTGACCGGCGGGGGGACGGCCGAGGGCGACGTGCTCGTCGTCCCGGGTGAGGAGGCGGAGGCCTTCGCCCTGCCGCGTTTCCGTGGCCGCGCCGCCCGCGTCGTCGTGTCGGAGGGCATGCTCAGGGCGCTCGGGCCGTCGGAGCGCACGGTGCTGTTCGCCCATGAGCGGGCTCATCTCCGCGGGCGGCACCATGTGCTCTCGGCCGTCGTCGACCTGGCCTCGGCCGTGCATCCGGCGCTCGCGCGCCTGGGGCCCGCGCTGGAGTTCCACCTGGAGCGGTGGGCGGACGAGGCCGCCGCGACGGCGGTGGGGGACCGGAGGGTCGCCGCGACCGCCATCGCCCGCGCCGCGCTGGTCGGCTCGGCCGGGACGGGGGTGCGCGACAGCCGGCTCCTGTCCGTGAGCACGGGACCGGTCCCCCGGCGGGTTCAGGCCCTGCTGGAGCCGGAGCCCGTCGGGCCCAGGGGGCGCGGGCCACGTGCGGTCGTGTCCGGTCTCGTCGCCGCGGTGGTGGTGTCGGCCCTGCTGGCGCTCGGCCTCGCCTACGGCCTGCACGAGTTCGTGGAGCACGCGGCGAGGAGGATCGTCGGCCCCCGACCGATCTGACGACATCGATGTAGACCAACGATCGGAAGCGTGGGTATGGTGAGCCTCGGTTTGCTGCTTTCGACGCCGAGGGCGTCGCGCTTTTCCGATGATGGGGACACGGTTTGTACGACGGACGGCAGGGATCGTCGAGTCCGTTCGAGCAGTCCGTCTACCTCCTGTCGGAGGCCGGGCGGGCCGTCGACCGTCTGCTGGCGGAGCGGCTGGAACACCGGGGGCTGACCCCGGTCCACCACGCGCTGCTGTCGGCGCTGGCGCAGCTGGGACCGCACGGTCGGCACGATCTCACCTCCCGGGTCACGGCGCCCGCGGCCGAGGTGGACCAGGCCCTCGACGATCTCCTGTCGGCACGCCTGCTGCAGTCGATGGTCGTCCACGTCGGCGGTCGGCAGGAGGTGCTGACCATCACTCCCACGGGCGAGTCCGCCCTGGACGTGCTCCACACCGATGCGTCGGCGACGCAGGACGACCTGCTGGCGTCCTTGACGAAGGGGCAGCGCGTCGAGCTCAACTCCCTTCTCCGGCGCGTGTGCGCGGCCGCCGCCCGCGGGGCCGGGCAGCGGCCGCGGCTCCGCGGGACGAGCGGCTGGACCCTGACCCGCGGTTCCCGGCGGACCTGGGCCAGGGTTCGGGAGGGCGTCGGCCAGGCCGAGGGGCCGGACGTCGGAACGCCGGGCTGATCCCCCTGCGCGGAGAGCTCAGTTCGGCACCGGGCTCGGGGCCGCGCGGTGCTCCGTGAGCGGCACCCCGTCGGCGCCGTCGAGGGTGAGGAGGAGGTCCGCGTGGGCCGAGAGCAGCGGCAGGTCGTGGCTGACGAGGACGACGGCGAGGCCCTGGTCGGTCCGTAGGCCGCGCAGGAGTTCCATGATGTCCTCGGCGGTGTCGGCGTCGAGGGCGGAGGTGACCTCGTCGCAGAGCAGGACATCGGGTTCGGCGGCCAGGGCGCGGGCGATGGAGACGCGCTGGCGCTGTCCGCCGGAGAGTTCGTGGGGGTGGCGGTCGGCGTGGCCGGGGGTGAGGCCGACCGCGGTGAGCAGTTCGGCGACGCGGGCGTCGCACCGGTCGGCGGGCCGTACGGAGTGGAGCTTCAGCGGGCGGGTGAGGGCGGCGCCGACGGTGTGGGCGGGGTTGAGGGCGCCGAGCGGGTTCTGCGGGACGAGTTGGACGCGGCGGCGCTGGTCGCGGGTGCGCCGCCGGTAGGAGGAGGCCAGGAGTTCGCCGCCGAGGGTGATCCGGCCGGCCTCGGGGCGGTGGAGTCCCGCGAGGGCGCGCAGCAGCGTGGTCTTGCCGCACCCCGACGGGCCGGTGATCCCGGTCAGCGTGCCGGGCCGCAGGACGAGGTCGAGGCCGGCGAAGACCCGGTGGCGGTTGCGGCCGGTGCCGACCCGGGCGTCGAGTGCCTCCACCTCGACGACGGGCACCGCGTCGGCGCGGACGCGAGCCGGTGCGGGCACCGGGGGCGTTGCGGGCGTGCCCGGGGCAGTGACCGGACGGTCGGGCCACAGGGCGAGGACGTCGTCGGCGCAGCGGGCGACGAAGTCGGGGTCGTGGCTGGTGAGGGCGATGGCGATGCCGTCGCGGTCGGCGATGTCGTGCAGCAGGTCGGCGATGTCGTCGCGCAGGGCGGCGTCCAGGCCGGCGGTGGGTTCGTCGAGGAGGAGGACCGCGGGGCGGCGGGCGAGGGCACGGGCGAGGGCGACGCGCCGCTGCTGTCCGCCGGAGAGGTGCTCGGTCCGGCGGCGTTCGAGGCCTTCGCCGACCGGCAGGCGGACGGCGCGCAGCAGGTCCGTGACGGAGGTGCCGCGGCGGTCGGCGGCGGTCTCGGTGATGAGGCGGTCGACGCGCATGCGGGGGTTGAGTCCGGAGCCCGGGTCCTGGCCGACGAAGGCGAGCTTGTGGCGGCGCAGCCGGCGCAGTTCCTCGGGCGGGAGGGCGAGGATGTCGTGGCCGAGGACGGTGAGGCTGCCGGCGGTGACGCGCGCGCCCGGCGGGAGGGCGCCGACGAGGGCGCGCAGCAGGGTGGTCTTGCCGGCGCCGGAGGGCCCGGTGACGGCGGTGACGCGGCCCGGGGCGAGGGTGAGCGTGGCGTCGGTGAGCAGCGGGGTGTCCCCGAGGGTGACGGACAGGGCGGCGGCACGGGCAGCGGGGTCGGTGGTGCTCACAGCGGGGTCTCCGGGGTGGGCCGGGCGGGGGCGAGGGCTTCGGCGGCGAGGTTGACGCTGATGGCGAGCAGGCCGATGGCGAGGCAGGGTGCTCCGACGGCCCACGGGTTGAGGGTGATGCCGGCGGCGTTCTCGCGGATCATCAACGCCCAGTCGGCTTCCGGGGGTTGGGGGCCGAGTTGGAGGAAGGCTGCGACGGAGACGATGTAGACGCCCTCGACGAAGCGCAGGCCGAACAGGGCGAGGACGGTGGAGCGCAGGTTGGGGAGGACCTCGTGGACGGTGAGGTGCCAGAGGTTCTCGCCGCCCGCGGCCGCGGCCTCGACGAAGCCGGCGGTGGCGAGGGGGGCGGCCGCGGCGGCGACGATCCGGACCGCGTAGGGGATGCCGAGGAGGGTGGCTGCGGTGGCGACGGCTAGGCGTCCGCCGCCGGGCCAGGCCAGGGCGATCAGCATGATGGCGAGGACGGACGGCAGCAGGATCGTCAGGTCCGCGGCGCGTTCGATCCACCGGCCGAGGGCCGGGCGCAGCACGGCGAGGATGCCGATGGCGGTGGCCGCCGCGGTGACGACGAGGGCGATGGCGAGGGCGGTGGCGATCAGGGGCGCGCCCCCGGTCAGCAGGCGGCTGAGGACGTCGCGGCCGAGCTGGTCGCCGCCGAGCGGCGCGTCGCCGCCCGCTTCGGCGTAGGGGACGGTGACCGGGGTGTCGATCGGGTGCGGGGCGAGGAGCGGCCCGGCGAGTGCGAGGGCGACGAGGGCGAGGGCGGGAACCGCGCGCACGAGCACCCGTCGCTTCCCTCGGGTGGCGGGCGCGGGGGCCGCTGTCGGGGCGTCGGCGGTCATCGTCGCTCTTCTCCGAGGGTGGTGGTGCGGACGAGGTCGGCGAGCAGCAGGAGCAGGCTGATGGCGGCGCCGGCCGCGGCCACGACTCCGGCGACGAGCGGGGTGTCGCGGTCGGTGATGGCGCCGGCCAGGACGGCGCCGACGCCGGGGTAGTTGAAGAGGGTCTCGACGACGACGGTGCCGCCGAGGAGCATGCCGGCGGAGGTGGCGATGCCGACGGCGACGGCGGGCAGGGCGCCGGGGAGCATGTGGTGGCTGAGGATGCGCCGGCGGGGCAGGCCGTCGAGGACGGCGGCCTGGACGTGCGGCAGGGCGGCCTGGTCGGCGAGTGCGCCGCGCACGATGCGGGTGTTCCAGCCGATCTGGGGGACCGCCAGGGAGAGCAGGGGCAGGACGATCATGGTCCACGACTCGGGTCTGCCGTCCGCGCCGGTGAGGGTGACGGCGGGCAGCCAGCCGGTCCACTGGGAGAGCAGCAGGAGCAGGGCGACCGAGACGACGAACTCGGGGAGGGCGAACGCGGCGGTGGACAGGGTGTCGACGGCGCGGTCGACGCGCCCGCCGGGGCGCAGCGCGGCCCAGCCGCCGAGGGCGAGGGCTCCGGCGGTGCTGAGGGCGAGGGCGAGGGTGCCGAGCAGGAGGGTGTTGGGGAAGGGGCCGGCCAGGACGTCGGTGACGTGCTGTCCGCGCGCGGTGGTGCCGAGGTCGCCGGTGGGCAGGCCGGTCATCCAGTCCAGGAAGCGCTCGGCGACCGGGCGGTCGAGGCCCATGGCGGTGCGGCGGGCGGCGAGGTCGGCGGCGGTGACGCCCCGGTCGGAGCTCGCGCCGGCGGCGTCGCCCGGGAGGAGTTCGACGGCCGCGAAGACGGCGGCGAGCAGGACGACGAGCAGGACCAGGCGCCGTACGGCCTGCCGGGCGACCCGGCCCGCACCGGGGAGGATGCGGGCCGGGAGGGTTCGGGGCGCTTTCGCGTCCGCCGGGTGAGGGGTGGTCAACGCGCCAACCAGGTCTTCTCGAGCTGGACGCGGCCGTAGCCGGGGAGCTTGGGCAGGTCGCGCACGGCCGCGCCGGCGAGGTCGATGCCGTCGGCCATGCCCCACAGCAGGTAGCCGGACTTCGCGAACTCGATCTCCTGGAGCTGGTGGAGCAGCTTGCCGCGCTCGGCGGTGTCGGCGGTGCCCATGGCCTTGCGGTAGGTCTCGTCGAAGCCCGGCTCGTTCCAGCCGGACTCGTTCTGGCCCGCGTCCGAGAGCATCGTCTTGGAGGCGAAGAAGACGACGGAGTCGTTGGTGCCCCAGTAGCTGGTGTAGAGCGTGCCCTTGAGCCAGGTGTCGTCCCAGAACACCTTGGAGTCCTGCTTCACCACGTTGATCTTCACGCCGGCCTCGCGGACCTGGGTGGCGAAGAGGGTCGCGGACTCGGCGAGTCCGGCGATGTCCTCGGTGGTGGTCAGGTCGTAGGTCCTGGAGGTGTCGAAGCCCGCGTCGGCGAGCAGTTGCCTGGCCTTGGCGAGGTCGCGGGTGCGCTGCGGGATGTCCTTGGCGAAGGCGGGGTCGCCGGTGCCGAGGACGTCGTTGGCGACGCTGCCGTAGCCGGAGAGGACCTGCTTGACCATGGCGTCGCGGTCGACGGCGAGCTTGAGGGCCTCGCGCACCCGTGCGTCGGCGAACGGGCCGTCGGCGGTGCGCATGACGACGGGCATCGCCATGTCGTTGGGCCGGCGGACGATCTGGACGTCCTTGCGGGCCTCGGCGGTGCGGGCGGCGACGGCCCCGACGTTGGAGGCGACGTCGATCTGTCCGGCGAGCAGGGCGTTGGCCATGGCCTGGGGGCTCTCGAACAGGCGGACCTCGACGGCGTCCAGCAGGACCTTGCCGCCGTACCAGTTGTCGTTGCGCACCAGGCGGGCGTTGCCGTCGCGGTACCAGTCGAGCTTGAAGGGGCCGGTGCCCGGGGCGCCGGCGACCGCGTCGTCCTTGGTGTCCTTCTTGAGGACGAAGGTGGTCAGGCGGGTCAGCAGCGGCAGGTCGGCGTTGGCGTAGTCGGAGACCAGGACGACGGTCCTGGCGTCCTCGGCGGTGATGCCCTCGGGCTGGATGCCGGGCAGGCGGCTCTTGCCCGCCGGGGTGTTGCGCAGCCGCTTCAGTGACCAGACGACGTCGTCGGCGGTGACCGGGGTGCCGTCGTGGAAGGTGGCGCCGTCGGCCAGGGTGAAGCGCCAGGTCTTCAGGTCGTCCGACGGCTTCCAGGAGGCGGCCAGGCGGGGAGCGGTGTTGGCCGTGGCCCCGGGTATCGCGAGCGTGTCGTAGATCAGGCTGATGATGAGGTAGTCGCTCTCGTTGGCCTGGGTGCCGTGCGGGTCCCGGGTGACCGCCGAGGCCTTGCCGAGCGCACCGACCTTCAGCGTCCCTCCGGGGCGGGGCTGCTGGCCGGTCCCACCGGAGGCCGCGGCTTCCCCGGCGCCACCCTTGCCGCCACCGCAGGCGGCGAGCACGCCGATCGCCCCGGCTCCGGCTCCGGCCCACAGCAGCTGTCGTCTGGTGACGCCCACGTTCGATCCTCGTCTCGGTTCCGTGCTCGATTTGCTTAGGGTTACCTACCCTAAATTCAAGACAAGTCGCAAGCCGCCCGCTGGGGCGCACACGACTTCCGGCCATGCGCCCCGGCGCCCCAATCCGGCCCGCGAGCAGGGGAGTTGCCCCTGCGCCGCACGTGCGCCGCCGCCCGGAACCGAGACTACGTAAATGTAGACATCCAGCCGGGTAAGGCTTGCCTTACCTAAAAGTCGTTGTTACGTTTCCTGTCGTCCGGCCGTTCGAGCCGCCCCGGACCGATGCCCCACGCGCAGCTCCCGTCGCCGTCCCACACCGGCGAGGTGACGCCACGTGCCCGCACCCCGCACCACTTCTCCCCCTGTCCCCGGAAGGTCCCGCCGTGCCCACCTGCCCTGCCCCGGTACGCCGTCTCGACGCCGACGCCGTCGCGGAACTCACCTCCACCGCGGCCGAACTGCTGGCCCTCCACGGCTCCGCGACCAGCCCCGCCCTGCTGGCCGACCTGCCCGTGAAGTGCGCCCGGCTCGGCGAACCGCTGCGCCACCGACTGCGTCCGGTCGACACCGCCGACGGCCTGTTCGTGCTGCGCGGACTGGAGATCGACGACACCCGCCTCGGGCCCACCCCCGACCACTGGTCGACCGTCGGCGACTCCGGCGCGCTCTGGGACGTGGTGCTGCTGCTCGTCTCCACGGCGATGGGCACCCCGATCGCCTGGGACGGCCAGCAGGACGGCCGGTTCGTGCACAACATCGTCCCCACGCCGGGCCACGAGAGCGAGCAGACCGGGGCCTCCAGCTCCGTCCTCCTCACCCCGCACACCGAGGACGCCTTCCACCCCGGCCGCGCGCACCTGCTGCTGCTGTGCTGCATGCGCAACCACGACGCCATCGCCACCACCGCGGCCAGCGTGCGCCTGACCGACCTGCCCGACGCCGACGTCGAACAGCTGAAGCGGCCCGTCGCACCGATCCTGCCCGACGACGCCTACGAGCAGGCCCGGAAGTTCGGCGGCCGGCCCGCGCCGGTCCCCACCCTCTTCGAGGCCCCCGAGGGCCTGACCATGCGCTACGACCCCGCCTACACCCCGCTGGACGGGGCGGACGAGGCATGGCGCGCGGCGTACCGGCGCCTCGGTGACGAACTGGCCCGCGTCTCGGTCGCGGTGAGCCTGGAACCGGGTGACGTCCTGGTCGTCGACAACGACGTCGTCGTCCACGGCCGGGTGCCGTTCCGGGCCCGCTACGACGGCACCGACCGCTGGCTCAAGCGCGCCTCGGTACGCGTGGAAGGCCGCCCCACCCGCCCGCTCGCCGAGCACGACGAACACGGCTACGGCCAGGCCGCCCTCACCGCCAGAGCCGCCTGAACCACCCCTGCCGCCGCCTCACCACCTCGAAAGGGCACCCCCATGGACCGGGACGACACCACCCTGCGCGTACTGTCCACCAGCGACCTCGCCGGCCTGGACATCACCCTCGCCGACGTCGTCGACACCGTCGAACAGGCCTACCGCACCCTGGCCGCCGGGCAGTCCGACAATCCGCGCAAACTCACCGTCAAGCCCGCCGACGGCCACTCCGTCTCCTACGCCATGCTCGGCCGCGACGGCGTGCGCAACGTCGTCGCCGTCAAGACCTCCTACAAGCACGGCCTCGACGAGAGCCGCGAGAACCAGCACTACTACACGACGCTGACCATCTACGACGACGTCACCGGCCTGCCCGTCGCCATGATGGACTGCTCCCGCATCGGATCCCTGCGCACCCCGGCCGTCTCCGCCCTGCTGGCCCGCGAGTGCGCCGCCCCCGACGCCTCGACCGCGCTGGTGATCGGCACCGGCACCCAGGGGCGCCTGGCGCTGCCGTTCCTGCTCACCGCCCTGCCCGGGCTGGAGCGTCTCCTCCTGTCCGGGACCCACCCCGACGGCATCGCCGCCGTCCGCGCCGAACTCGCCCGGCACTTCCCCGACCGCGAGCTCGAACTGGTCACCGACCTCAGGTCCGCCGCCAGCGACGCCGACGTCATCGTCGCGACCGCCGGCGGCCACACCCCCGCCGCCGTCGAGGCCGACTGGCTGAAGCCCGGCGCGGTCTCGATCCTGGTCGGCCACGGCCTCGCCCCCTCCACCCTCCACCGGGCGGACCGGGTGATCGCCACCAGCGAGGCCCAGATGCGCGTCACCGGCACCGACATGGCCGACGCCGACGGCAAGCTCCCGGCCGTCGACCTGGAGCTGCCCGTCGTCATCTCCGGCGCCGCCGCCCGCACCGCCCCCGGGCAGCGGATCTTCGCCTACAACAGCGGACTCGTCGTCACCGACATCGCGCTGGGCCACCGCTTCGCCCAACTCGCCGCCGCCCAGGGCCTCGGAACCGAGGTGGCCCTGTGGCGCTGAGCCTGCCCGCCCACCCCGACCCGCTCACCGACCGGATCCACGACAGCGGACTGCTCCACGAACTCGCCCACGGCCTGGACGGCCCCTTCCACTACCTGCTGCCCGAACGCTTCGACGACAACCTCGCCGCGTTCCGCGCCGCCCTGGCCGACGCCGGGGTCGAGGGCCGCGTCCACTACGCGAAGAAGGCCAACAAGGCCTCCGTGTTCGTGGAACGCTGCGCCGCGGCCGGCGCCGGAATCGACGTCGCCTCCCTCGGCGAACTGCGCGACGCCCTCGGCCACGGCGTGCGCGGCGAGGACCTCGTCGTCACCGGCCCCGCCAAGAACGAGCAGTTGCTGCGCGTCGCCACCCGGCAGGGCGCGCTGATCGCCGTCGACGCCCCCGACGAACTGGAACGCCTGCTCGGCCTCGACACCGACCGTCCCGCCCGCGTCCTGCTGCGCCGGCACCCGCCGGCCCAGCCGCGCAGCCGGTTCGGCCTGGACGACCCGCAACTGCACCAGGCCCTGCGGCGCTGCGCCGAGGCCGGGGACACCGTACGGATGGAGGGCTTCAGCTTCCACCTCTCCGGCTACGCGGTCCAGCCACGCGCCGACCTCGCCGGAGAACTCGTCGAACTCTGCCTCAAGGCGCGGGCGTCGGGCCTGCCGGCGGACCGGATCAGCATCGGCGGCGGCTTCCCCGTCGACTACGTCGCCGCCGATGCCTGGGACACCTTCCTCACCGAACAGGGCCCCGGGCACTACCACGGCGAGAAGGCCTTCGCCGCGGGCGACTTCTACCCGTACCACTCCCCCGTCGCCGGCGCGGACGCACTGCGCGCGATCCTCGCCGCCCGCCCCGGCGGTACCGGACCGAGCCTCGCCGAGCGGCTGCGGCAGGCCGGCGTGACGCTCCTGCTGGAGCCCGGCCGCGCCCTGCTGGACCGCGCCGGGTCGTCGGTGTTCCCCGTCCAGGGCGTCAAGGACCGCGCCGGGTACGGCATCGTCACCGTCGACGGCACCAGCCTCAGCCTGTCCGAGCAGTGGTTCAACAGCGAGTACCTGCCCGACCCGGTCCTGCTCGGCGACCGCGCCGGACCCCCGGGACAGCCGTACCGGGCCTGCGTGGGCGGGGCCAGCTGCCTGGACTCCGACCTGCTCACCTGGCGCAAGATCGCCTTCCCCGCCCGGCCCCGGGTGGGCGACCTGCTCGTCTACCCCAACACCGCGGGCTACCAGATGGACTCCAACGAGTCCCCCTTCCACGAACTGCCGCTGCCGCCGAAGGTCGTCATCGACCACCACGGCGACCGCCCGCGCTGGCGCCTCGACCGCTGACCCCCGCACGAACCTCCCCGCCCCGCCGTCCCCACGGAGCTCCACCATGACCGACGCCCTGAACCGCCCCCCGGTGGTCAGCCGGATGTCCGACCTCATCGGCCGCACCCCGCTGTTCGAACTCGCCCGCGCCGACAACGGCGCCCGGCTGCTGCTGAAGCTGGAGATGTTCAACCCCACCGGCAGCGCCAAGATCCGCATGGCCCGCCAGATGGTCCTCGACGCCGAGGAACGCGGCGACCTGCGCGAAGGCGGCCACATCATCGAGTCCACCTCCGGCAACACCGGCCTGGGCCTGGCCGTCGTCGCCGCCGAACGCGGCTACCGCTTCACCGCCGTCGTCGACAACCACGCCGCCGCCGACAAGCTGCGCGGCATGAAGGCGATGGGCACCGAACTCGTCTTCGTCGACGCCGACACCGACGGCGAGGAACTCCACACCGCGGCCCGCGAGGAACTCGCCGAGGAAATGGCCCGCGGCAAGGACAACACCTTCTTCACCGAACAGCACAACAACCCCAGCAACGCGGTCGGTTATTACGCCGTCGGCCGCGAGATCGCCCAGGCCCTCGACAACCGGGTCGACGTGCTGATCGGCGCGGTCGGCACCGGCGGCGGCCTGTGCGGCACCGCCCGCGAGCTCAAGCGCTCCGTGCCCGGCGTCGCCGTCGTGGGCGTCGAGCCGAAGGGCTCGATCGCCTTCGGGCCGCCCGCCCACGACTACTACCAGTCCGGCACCGGCACCCCCGAGGGCGCCACCATCGGCCTGCTGGTGGACTACGACCTCATCGACGAGGGAGTGAAGGTCGGCGACATCGAGGCCTTCGCGACCGCCCGCGTCGTCGCCCGCCGCACCGGCCTGCTCATCGGCGGCTCCGCCGGAGGCGTCGTCCACGAGGCCCTGAACCGCCTGCCGGCCCTGGCGCCGGATGCCGTTATGGTCGCCTTCATCAACGACGGTGGCGAGAAGTACATGGACACCGTCTTCAACGACGACTGGATGAACGCCCGCGCACTGCTCGACGAGGCCGTGGAGGCCGACATCGACGAAACGCTCACCAAACTCCGCAGGCCCTGACTTCCGAGAAACGTGACACCCACGATGCAGCAGCTAGCCACCCTCGCCCGCGACAGCCGCGCACTCGCCGCACTCGCCGTCCCGCTCGCCCTCACCCAGCTCGCCCAGGTCGCCCTCACCACCACCGACACCATCATGATGGGCGTGCTCGGCACCGAGGCCCTGGCGGCCGGCGGCCTCGCCCTGGTCGTCTTCAACCAGCTGCGCACCATGGGCGTCGGCCTCGTCACCTCCGTCGGCAACCAGGTCGCGGCCGCCGCCGCGCGCGCCGAACGGGACGAGGACGCGGCCGACGACGGCGACGAGGTCCGCGGCCTGGTCCGGGCGGCGATGGCCGTCGCCACCCTGGCCGGCCTCGCGGGCGCCGTCCTGATGGTGCTCATCGGCCAGGCCGCCACCTGGCTCGGCCAGGACGCGGAAGTCGCCCACCGCGCCCAGGGCATGCTCGCCGCCCTCGCCCCCGGCCTGGTCCCCTGCCTCTGGTTCCAGGCGATCCGCCAGTTCACCGTCGGCATGCGCCGCCCCCAGGCCCTGCTGCAGATCACCATCGCCTCCGTCGCCATCAACGCTGGACTCAACTGGCTGTTCATCCACGGCACTTGGGGCCTGCCCAAACTCGGCCTCACCGGCATCGGCGTCGCCACCAGCAGCGTCTACCTGCTCTCCTTCCTCGCCCTCTACGCCTCGGCCCGCCGCGACCCGCAGCTCGCACCCCTGCTGAGCCCGGACTTCTGGCGCGCCGACGCCCCCACCGTGCGCCGCCTGCTCGGCCTCGGCACCCCGATCGCCGCCACCTACGGCTCCGAGGCCGGCTTCTTCTCCGTCACCGCCCTGCTCGCCGGAAGCTTCGGCGCCGCCGCGCTCGCCGCCCACACCGCCGTCAACCAGCTGATCTACATCGTCTTCCAGGTCGCCGTGGGCCTCTCCCACGCGGCCTCCATCAACGTCAGCCGCGAACTCGCCCTCGGCGAGTACGCCGCGGCCCGCCGGATCAAGAACACCGCACTCGCCTGCGGCGCCGCCGTCACCACCCTCGTCGGCATCGCCTACCTCACCGTGCCCGACCTCGTCCTGCGGCCCTACTTCGACCCCGGCGCGGCCGCCGACCAGCAGGGCCTGCGGATCGCCACCGGACTCCTGGCCGTCGTCGCCGTGCTGCAGTTCTTCGACTGCGCCCAGAACATCGGCGTCGGCCTGCTGCGCGGCCTCGACGACACCCGGAGCGGCTTCCGCATCACCCTGATCGGCTACTGGCTCGTGGGCCTGCCCGCCTCCTGGCTCCTCGCCTACCCCCTCGGCGGCGAGACCCGCGGCCTCTGGCTCGGCCTGCTCATCGGCCTCGCCACCACCGCCGTCCTCCTGCTGCGCCGCTACGGCCGCGCCCTCTCGGCCAAGGCGGTCACCTCACCCGAAGCGGCCGTCGCCGGCTGAGCCGGCCGGCTGCACCCGTCCCGCGGGTACGGCCCGATGAGTCCAAAGGGCCGACACCGGCCCGCGGGTCAGCGCTCGCGCCCCCGCGCCTTCAACGGGACGGCCGGCAGCTCCGGGGCCGGCAGCCGCTCGCCTTCGTAGCCGTGCACCTCGCCGAAGCGGTCGCCGGTCGTCCAGTCGGCGCGCGCCCGCGCGATCTCCTCGGTGGAGCGGCCGATGAAGTTCCACCACATGACGATCCGCTCGTCGAAGGGCTCGCCGCCGAGGAGCAGCACGGCGGCGTCGCCGTGGGCGCGCAGCGGAAGGTCGGGGCGCCCGCAGCCGAGGTAGAGCATGGAGCCGGGCTCGACCGGGACGCCGTCGACGTCGACGCGGCCGGACATGGCGAGGACGGCGTACTCGAAGTCGGGGACGAGCGGGAGGCGGAGGTCCGCGCCGTCGACGAGGGCGAGGTCGGCGCCGACCAGCGGGGTGTGGGTGGTCCCGGGCGAGGTGGCGGTGTCGAGGGTGCCGAGGATGACGGTGGCGCGCAGGCCCCGGCCGGTGACCACGGGCAGGTCGGGGTGGTGCTCGAAGGCGGGGGCGATGTTCCGGCCGGCCTCCGGGAGGGCCACCCAGAGCTGTGCGCCGTGCAGGTAACGGGCGTGCGGGCGCGGGGACTCCTCGGAGTGCGAGATCGCCCGGCCGGAGGTCATCAGGCCCAGCTCGTACGGCCGGACGGCCCGGAGGCTGCCGAGGCTGTCGCGGTGCAGCACCTCGCCCTGGTGGAGCCAGCTGACCGTCTGGAGGCCCATGTGCGGGTGCGGCGGGACCCGCATGCCGGGCTCGTCGGCGATGTCGTCGGGCCCGTAGTGGTCCACGAAGCACCAGGCGCCCACCATCCGGCGGCCCAGGTTGGGCAGCAGGCGCCGGACCACCGTGCTTCCGCCGAGCGGGAATTGACGGGCCGTCAGCAGATCCTTCACCGGGCCGGCGCTGGCCTCGCGGCCGCAGCCGGCCGGGGCGGGCCTGAGGTCGAGGTTGCTCATCGCGGTTCCACCACCGTACGGAGAGGGGCCGGGCACGGTCCTCGGGGGACATCGTCACCGATCATCCGCCACGGTGCGGCGTTCCTCCACCCGCGCCCGGCCATCCGGCGGTGCCGGCACCGCCCCGACCAGCCCGGTGGCCTCAGTGCCCGCAGGCCCACCAGGCGTCCGCCGTCGCCTTGTCGGCGAGGTCCCGCAGCTTGCGGACCGCCTCGGCCGGGTCCTCGGCCCCGTACACCGCCGAGCCGGCCACGAACACGTCCGCGCCCGCCTCCGCGCAGCGCTCGATC
Organism: Kitasatospora sp. NPDC127116; assembly: GCF_042677365.1. Taxonomy (NCBI): domain Bacteria; kingdom Bacillati; phylum Actinomycetota; class Actinomycetes; order Kitasatosporales; family Streptomycetaceae; genus Kitasatospora; species Kitasatospora sp. NPDC127116. The sequence goes on along the minus strand of NZ_JBHXTL010000059.1, from coordinate 35,025 downwards.
GTGTTCGCCGCGACGCCGCCGTCTACCTGCAGCCACAGCTCCAGGTCGTGCTTGGCGATCAGCTCCCGGGTGCGGCGGATCTTCGGCAGCATGATGTCCAGGAAGGCCTGGCCGCCGAAGCCGGGCTCGACGGTCATGATCAGCACCATGTCGAGCTCGGGCAGCAGGTCCTCGTACGGCTCGATCGGGGTGCCCGGCTTGAGCGCCATCGACGCGCGGGCGCCCTTGGCGCGGATCTCACGGGCGAGCCGGACGGGCGCGGCGGCGGCCTCGACGTGGAAGGTGACCGAGCCGGCGCCGGCCTCGACGTACTGCGGGGCCCAGCGGTCCGGGTCCTCGATCATCAGGTGGAGGTCGAGCGGGGTGTCGGTGGCGCGGGCGAGCGACTCGACCACCGGGACGCCGAGGGTCAGGTTGGGCACGAAGTGGTTGTCCATGACGTCCACGTGCAGCCAGTCGGAACCCCGGACGGCCTCGGCCTCGTCGGCGAGCCGGGCGAAGTCCGCGGACAGGATGCTGGGGTTGATCTGGGCCATGACCGACTACCTTCGTACGAGGACCTGCGGGGGCTGGGCGCCCCCCGGGAGCGGGCACCTCATCCCATCATCCCGCGCCGTACCGCCGCCGGGCGCACAGCGCCACCTCGGCGTGACCGTCATCACACCCCCGGCAGGATTACCGGGGCCCCCGCCGTGGTCATCAGCCCTTGAACGGGCCACGGCCCGCCGCGGCTCCCGCCGGGCCGTCCCGACCACCGAGCTCCCCGGCCCGCCCGGAGCTCCGTCCGAGGAAGGTCTCCCGATGACCGATCTCGTCCATCCCGCCCGCGCGCTGTGGTGGCTCTTCGAGCCGGTGCACGCCGTCACCTACTTCCTGCCCGAGGGCCGCGCCGCCTTCGAGGAGGCCGGTCTGCACGGCCGCCTGCACGGCTACTTCGCCACCCGATCGGCCCCGCTCGGCGCGGTGGACGCCCCGCCGGTGACCGCCGCCTTCTTCAACTTCTCCCCCTCGATGGTCGAGCGCGCCCTGCCGGAGGTGTGGAACCACGCGAGCCCGGAGGAGGCGCTGACCGCCCGGCTGAAGGCCTCCGCGACGATCCTGGAGGGGCTGCTGGAGCACGTGGACAAGGAGCAGGTCGAGCTGGTCGCCGAGACCCTGGAGCAGGCCGCCACCCGGCTGGACTGCGCCGGGCGGGTGCTGGCCGCCGCCAACGCCGCGCTGCCCCGCCCGAGCGGCCTGTACGAGCGGCTCTGGCAGGCCGCCACCGTGATGCGCGAGCACCGCGGCGACGGCCACGTGGCCGCCCTGGTGGCGGCCGGGCTGGACGGCTGCGAGGCGCTGGTGGTCCGCTGCGCGATGGACATGCGGCGCGAGATGCTCCAGCCGCTGCGCGGGTGGACGGACGCCGAGTGGGAGGCGGCGGCCGACCGCCTGGTCGAGCGCGGCTGGCTGACCGCCGAGGGGACGGTCACCGAGCTCGGCCGGATCCGTCACCAGACCCTGGAGGCCGCCACCGACCTGGCCGCGGCCCGGGTCTGGGACGACTACCCGCGGACCGAACTCGACCGGCTCGCCGCGGCGTTGAAGCCGATCTCGGCGCTCTGTCGCGGCCGGCTGCCGATCAACCCGATGGGACTGCCGGACAACCAGTGACCGCTCCGCGACGTCAGGGCGAGGAGACCCGGGGCGGGCCGAGCACGATCCCGCGTCCGGCGTAGAACCGCCCGAACGACCGCCACGGCACGCGCGCGAAGGCCTGCGACTCCCCCGGGAACCCGGAGGGGTTGTGGATCAGCAGCGCCGTGTCCGTGGCACCCACCGCCAGGACCAGGTGCCCGCCACGCCGCACCGGCTCCGGCCCGTACGGCTCCCGGATCGACGGGTGCACCGAGACCATCACCAGCCGGCCGTCGGCCACCTCCGACGACACCTCCTCGGGCGTCAACTCCCGTGCCCGCGCGGCCAGTCCCCAGCGCCGCTCGACGTACTCGGCGAACGGCGCGTGGATCAGCCCGCGCAGGCTGTCACCGTCCCGCAGGTAGGCGCCGGCCGCCACGCACTCGCCCGCGAGCGCCAGCGCCGCCGGGGTCACGCCCCACCAGTGCGCCAGCGCCATCCGCAGACAGGCCACCCCGCACAGCCGCCAGGACCACCACGCGTACTCCTCCGCGGTGGCCGCGCCGGACTGCCCCCAGCGCGGATCGGCGGACGCCTCCAGCCGCCCGTCGACGATCTCCCGCACCAGCTCCGCCGACTCCCACTGCGCGCGGTACGGCACCTCGTGCACCACCCGCACCGACCGCGCCGGCGCCTGCGGCCGCGCGTCGCCCCGATCCACCATTCCCCGACGCTCTCACGGCACGGCGGCCGGGCGGCCCACGACACTCCCGGCGCAGCCGTACTCAGGCACCGGGGGCCGGCGCGGCCCCGACCTCGGACTCGCCCGCCCCGCCCGGCACCGTCCGCGCCCCACCGGCCTCCGGCTCCGACCGGCCGGCCGACGGCTGCGGCTGCGGCTGCGGCTGCGGCTGCGAACCAGCGGTCTCCGGCTCCGGTGCCGGCTCACGGTAGGCCAGCCGCTGCGCCGCGTGCCGGCCGCGCGCCTCCACCGGCAGCGAGCCGGTGGCGCCGGCCAGGCCGAACGGCGGCATGTCGAAGTAGATCGACTCGTACCCGCCCGGCGGCGCGATGTACGTCTCGTGCCAGAGCCCGACGTGCCCGCGGGCCTTGCCCTCCCGCAGCTTGCGGTTGGCGATGCCCCACACGGTGTGGTGGAAGCCGTCCGGCGCGCTCGCGTAGCCGTACAGCTTCTCCTTCGACTCCCAGTACTGGACCACGTAGTAGGTGCGCGGCGAGGCGGTCAGCAGGATGCGGCCGCGCAGGCCGCGCTCGGGGGCGCGGCGCAGGTCGTACAGCATCCGGAGCATCGAGAACATCACCGGGCCCCAGTGGTGCACGGCCCAGAAGCGGTTGATCCGCATGCCGATCAGCAGCACCACGGTGTCGCCGGTGGCGGCGGCGGTGGTGTAGCCCGGCTGCGGCTTGGCGAACAAGGCCAATTGTGCCTCCCCGTACCCTTGCCCATGTAAGCGGTGACTAGACCAGTGCCGGACGGCCCGGTCAAGGCTCGCCACCCTCACAATTCGGCTACTGTGCGGGCGGGTTGACGCCCACCCACTGCCGAGGCCGCCGGTCCCCGGCCCGCTCCCCCGGGTGCGCGCGGGGCCCCGGCCCCGACGAAGGGGCCGGGGCCGGACGCGGACGGCCTACCAGGCGTAGTCCTCCGGGGCGGGCCGGTGGCCCGGGAAGAGCTCGTCGAGGTGGTCGACGGTCTTCTGGTCGAGCTTGAGGTCGAACGCGCCGATGGCGGCGTCGAGGTGGGCCGGGGTGCGGGGGCCGATGATGGGGGCCGTGACGGCCGGGCGGGAGAGGAGCCAGGCGAGGGCGAGGTCGGCGGGGTCGGCGCCGAGTTCGGCGGCGAAGTCCTCGTAGGCCTGGATGCGGTCGCGGTGCTTGGCGAGGAGGTCGCTGACGTAGGGCATGGCGCTGCGGTCGCGGGTGCCCTCGCGCTCCTTGTGCAGGACGCCGCCGAGCAGGCCGCTGCGCAGCGGGGACCACGGGATCAGCCCGAGCCCGTAGTGCTGGAGGGCGGGGACGACTTCGAGCTCGATGGCGCGGTCGAGCAGGTTGTAGAGGGACTGCTCGCTGACCAGGCCGAGGAAGTGGCGGGCGCGGGCGGTCTCCTGGGCCTGGGCGATGTGCCAGCCGGCGAAGTTGCTGGAGCCGACGTAGACGACCTTGCCCTGGGCGACCAGGACCTCCATCGCCTGCCAGATCTCCTCCCAGGGCGTGGCCCGGTCGATGTGGTGCATCTGGTAGAGGTCGATGTGGTCGGTCTGGAGGCGGCGCAGGCTGGCCTCGACGGCCTTGCGGATGGCGAGCGCGGAGAGCTTGCTCTCGTTGGGCCAGTCGCCCATGTCGCCGTAGGCCTTGGTGGCGAGGACGGTGCGCTCGCGGCGTCCGCCGCCCTTGGCGAACCAGCGGCCGATGATCTCCTCGGTCCGCCCCCGCAGCCTGCCCTCGCTGTCGCGGCCGTAGGTGTTGGCGGTGTCGAAGAAGTTGATGCCGCGCTCGTGGGCGGTGTCCATGAGGCGGTGGGCCTCGGCCTCCTCGGTGTGGGGGCCGAAGTTCATGGTGCCGAGGCAGAGGCGGGAGACGGTCAGGCCGGTGCGGCCGAGGTGGGTGTACTCCATGGCGCCCCACCCAAGACCACACCGGCTCCGCTGTCCAGCACATTTGGCGGGAGTGCCGGAACCCGGCGGATCACCGCCCGTGGGTGGCGAACTTCCGTACGGCGAGCGGCATGCAGACCGCCAGCAGCAAGGCGCTCCAGAGCAGTGCGGCGAGGACGGCGTGCTGCGTGGGCCAGGCGGAACCGGCCCCCGAGGGGTTGCCGAACAGTTCCCGGCAGGCCTGGACGACGGAGCTGACCGGGTTCCACTCGGCGAGGAACCGCAGCCAGCCGGGCATGCCGCCGGTCGGCACGTACGCGTTGGTGATCATCGCCAGCGGGAAGACCGCCACGGACAGCTGACCGGCCGCCTCCTCCTTGCCGACGGCCAGGCCGAGCAGGGTGCCGACCCAGGTCATCACGAATCGGAAGAGCAGCAGCAGCGCGAACGCCCCTGCCGCGTCGGCGAGTCCGTTCCGGGCCTGCCAGCCGGTGGCGAGCCCGACCAGGGCCAGCAGGGCCAGGACGACCATGCTGACCAGCAGGTCGGCGAGGGTCTGCCCGAGCAGCAGCCCGGTGCGGGAGACGGGCATGGAGCGCAGCCGGTCGGTGACTCCGCGCGAGACGTCGCGGGCGGCGCCGACCATGGTCGGCATGATGCCGTTGGTGGCCACCATGGCGAACAGGCCGGGCATCAGGAACTCCCGGTAGTCGCCGCCGCCCGGCACCTGCATGGCGCTGCCGAGGACGTACCCGAAGACCACCACCATCACCACCGGCACGCCCAGGGAGGCGGCCAACAGGCCAGGTGAGTGGCGGTAGTTGAGCAGGACGCGGAGCACCGAGATCCAGCTGCCGGTGGCGAGCCGGCCGATGCCGGACGGTCGCGCCGGGGCGATGTGCGCAGTGGTCACCGGGCGGCCCTCCCGGCGTCCGCGGACTCCTGGGTGAGCGCGAGGAACACGTCGTCCAGCGAGGGCGCCCGCACCGCGACGTCCTGCGCGACGACCCCGGCGCCGTCCAGCTCCCGGACCAGCGACGGCAGCAGGACGGACACGCCGGGCGTGGTCAGCACCGTGACGGTCCGCTCGGCGACGTCCACCCGGGCGTCGCCCCCGGTCATCGAGGACAGCACGACGGCGGTGGCGGCGAGTTGTCCGGGGTCGGCCAGGGTGACGGAGACCTGGCTGCCGATCGCCGCCTTCAGCCGGTCGGGCGGTCCGGTGGCGATGGCGGCGCCGTGGTCGACCACCACGATGTCGTCGGCGAGCCGGTCGGCCTCCTCCAGGTACTGGGTGGTGAGCAGCACGGTGGTGCCGCCGTCCGCGAGCTCCTTGACGGTGTCCCAGATCGCCTGTCGGCTGCGCGGGTCGAGCCCGGTGGTGGGCTCGTCCAGGAAGAGCACCGGCGGGCTGGTGACCAGGCTGGCGATGAGGTCGAGGCGCCGGCGCATGCCGCCGGAGTAGGTGCGCACGAGCCGGTCGGCGGCCTCGGCGAGGCCGAAGCGGGTGAGCAGTTCGTCGGCGCGCCCCCGGGCCCGGCGGGCGCCGAGGTGGTGCAGCCGGCCGAGCAGGCGGAGGTTGTCGCGGCCGGTGACGCCCTCGTCGACGGCGGCGTGCTGCCCGGCGAGGCCGATGGCGCGGCGGACGTCCTCGGCGGCGCGGACGACGTCGTGTCCGGCGACCCTGGCGGTGCCGCGGTCGGGGGCGACCAGGGTGGCGAGGACGCGGACGGCGGTGGTCTTGCCGGCGCCGTTGGGGCCGAGCAGGCCGCAGACGGTGCCGGCCGGGACGGCGAGGTCGAGGCCGCGCAGGGCCTCGGTGGCGCCGAAGCGTTTCTCCACGCCCGCCATCTCGATGGCGGGTCGGGCGGTGTCGGACATGGCTCTGCCCCTCTCTAGGTACAGCGTACGTAGAAGCGCGCGCAGGCGGCATCCTACTACGTACGCCGTACGTATCTAAGATGGGGAAAGCGAGGTGATCTTCCAGTGCCGTCCAGCAAGCCCACGCCGTCCAGCACGCCCGCACCGGGCGGGCCCGCGCCGGCGTCCAGCAAGCCCACGCCCCCCGAGGCCCCCGAAGTGATCTGGCTGCGCCCCGAGCGCACCGGCCGCGGCCCGCGCCCGGCCCACAGCCGCGACTCGATCGCCGCCGCGGCCATCGGGATCGCCGACGCCGAGGGCCTGGACGCGGTGTCCATGCGGCGGGTCGCGGCGGCGCTCGGCGCGGGCACCATGTCGCTCTACAACTACGTGCCGAAGAAGGAGCACCTGCTCGACCTGATGCTCGACGCGGCCACCGCCGAGTACCGGTTCCCGTCAGCGCCGAGCGGCGACGTCCGGGCCGACCTCGCCGACCTCGCCCACCAGCAGCTCGGCATCTTCCGCCGCCACCCCTGGCTGCCCGCACTGGTGCTGGCCCGCCCCGGCATCGGCCCCAACGCCCTGCGCTACACCGACCACTTCCTCGCCGTCACCGCCCCCACCGGCCTCGGCGGGAGCGACCGGATGGAGGCGATGGCCCTGATCAACGGCTTCATCGCCCAGTTCGCCCAGTTCGAGCGGACGGCGGCCGCGGGCGCCAAGTGGCAGTCCGAGCTGGTCGGTTACCTCGGCCGGGCGGCGGCGAGCGGCGAATTCCCGCACCTGGCCCAGGCCTTCGCCGCCGCGGGCCCGCCCGCCGACCCGGACCGGGCGTTCGACCGCACCCTGGACCGGGTGATCTCCGCCGTCCTGATGCCGGCGGGCGACAGCTGACGCACCGTCAGTCCGCGAGGAACTCCCTGGTCAGCAGCCCCGCCACCCGGCCGTCCAGCAGCACCAGCACCGCAGGGCGCCCGCCCGCCAGCGCCGCCCGCGCCTCGGCCGCCGACTGCCCGACGCCGACCGTCGGCAGCGCCGGCCCGAGCAGCGCGCCCAGCGGGTCCCCCGGTTCGGCGCTGCCGTCCGCGAGCGCCGCCGTCAGCACCTCCCGGGACACCGAGCCCGTCACCTCGGTCGCGTTCACCCCGAACGGGCGCGCCGGCCGCGCCAGCACCGCCGGGGCGACGCCGCCCGGCGCGTCCCGCAGCGCCCGGGCCGCCTCGCCGACGGTGGTGCCGGCGTCGACCGTCACCAGCGGCCCGGCCGCCTCCAGCAAGGGGCGCAGGCCCTCCGCCTCGTCCTCCAGGAAGCCCCACTCCCGCATCCACGCGTCACTGTGCACCTTGGACAGGTAGGAGCGGCCCGAGTCGGGCAGCACCACCACGACCAGGTCGTCCGGCCCGAGCGTCCGCGCCACCCGCAGCGCCGCCGCGACCGCAGTGCCGGAGGACGGGCCGGCCAGCAGGCCCTCCTCGCGCGCGAGCCGGCGCGCCGTCAGCAGCGACTCGCGGTCCCGGATCCGCTCGAAGGAGTCGATCACCTCCGACCGGTAGGCCTGCGGCCAGCGGTCCTCGACGGTTTCGGGGTGGAGGAAGTGCCCGATGCTCTCGACGAACCACGGGCTGCCGTCCCCGCCCCCGTACGAGGAGGACTCCGGGTCCGCGCCGACCACGGTCACCGTGCCGCCGGAGACCTCCTTCAGGTATCCGCCGGTACCGGTGATGGTGCCGCCGGTACCGACGCCCGCGACGAAGTGGGTGACCCGGCCGCCGGTCTGCTCCCAGATCTCGGGGCCGGTGGTCCGGACATGCGCGTCAGGATTGGCCAGGTTGTCGTACTGGTTGGCCAGCCAGGCACCGGGGATCTCCTCGGCCAGCCGCTGGACCACCTTGAACAGGTGCCTCGGGTCCTCCTGGGGCACCAGGGTCGGCGCGAGCACCACCTCGGCGCCGTACGCGCGCAGGATGTCCGCCTTCTCGGCCGCCGCCTTGTCCGCCACCCCGGCGATCACCCGGTACCCGCGCTGCCGGCCGACGATCGCCAGGCCGATGCCGGTGTTGCCGGAGGTCGCCTCGATGATCGTCCCGCCCGGCCTCAGCAGGCCGTCCCGCTCGGCGGCCAGCACCATCGACAGTGCGGCGCGGTCCTTGACGCTGCCTCCGATGCTGAGGAACTCCGCCTTGGCGTAGATCGGCGCGGCGATCCCGGCGCCGAGCCGGGCGAGGCGGATCAGCGGCGTCCCGCCGATCGCGTCGAGGACGGATTCGTGAACTGCGGCCATCGTCGGCCCCTTTCGCTGGCGCTGTCCGTCCGAGCCTGCCCAGGCCAGGGGCCCGGTAGACGGCGGCGACACCGTTCCTCACGGACCGCCTTCGTCCAGGCCGTCGAAGCCCGCCCCTCCCCGCCTCACCGCCTGACCGCGCCGGCTGCGCTTCCCCGGGCCCCCGGTCAGGGTGGCCCAGAAGCCCCGGCGCTCCGACGACGGGGCCGCCGGGGCCGCCTTCGCCTTCGGCTTCGGCTGCGGTTGCGGCTGCGGCGCCGGTTGTTCCGGGACGATGCCCTGGGCCCGGGCGGCCGCGAGCCAGCTCGGCAGCTCGGAGAGCAGCAGGTCGTACAGGTCCTCGTCGGAGACCGTCCGGGGATCGCGCCCCAGGTGGACGAAGCCCGCGTTGTCGATCGACCGCTTCTCCGGGACGGGCAGTTCGTCCAGCTTCCGCAGGAAGTCGAACTGCTTGCCGTCCGGATCCCCGAAGCCGATGAACTGCCAGAAGATCGGCAGCGTCGCCGCCTCGCACAGCCGCTTCTCCGCCGCGCTCTTGCTGATCGGGCCGCCGTCCGTCTGGAACAGGACGAAGGCCGGCGCCGTGGCCCCGCTCTCCCGGTAGTGCCGGACCACCGCGTCCATCGCCAGGTGGTAGCTGGTCTTCCCCATGTGCCCGAGGCCCGCGACGATCCGGTCGATCCAGCCCGCGTGGTCCGCCAGGGCGATCTCGGCCTGGGCGTCGACCTCGGTGGAGAAGAAGACGACCGGCACGCTCCCGTCGTCGTCCAGGTGGGCCGACAGCCCCAGCACCCGGTCGGCGAGCGCCTGGACGCTGCCGTCCTTGTAGTAGGGCCGCATCGAACCGGAGTAGTCGACCACCAGGTACACCGCCACCCGCTGGCCGTTCAGCCCGCGCCGCTCCACCGAGGCGCCGGCCGTCTTGTAGAGGCTCACCAGCCCTGGCGCGCTCCGCTCGACCTTGCTCAGACTGACGGCCATGTCCCGCTCCCTTGCCCACTGCGGCAGCCGAGCTGCCGGCGCGCGTGATCGTCAACGCGCTCCCGACACTCTGCGGGGCGGACGGCGGCCACGGCAAGCCTTCGCCCCGACCCGCCGCTCACCAGCCGTCCGGGTGCCGCGACAGCCAGTCGGCGTGCCGCTCCTTCAACCGGTCGCGCTCCTCCGGCGTGGCCAGGTGGACGTCCGCGCCGCCGTCGTACGGGTGGTACAGCCGCCGCATCCCGGTGTCCGTGACGATCACCCCGGCCTCCCGCTCGTCGGCGACCCGGCGCAGCAGCCGGTCCAGGCCGCCCCGCCGCCACTGCCGCCGTTCCACGAAGACGTGGCAGTAGGTGCGGAACTCCGGCTCGGGGTCGTCGCTCTGGAGCCAGGTGCGCCAGTGCCTCGCGTCCCGGCGCATCCGGGGGACGCTCGTCCTGCTCGTCCACCTGGGCGTGAGGACGTACACCTCGGCGCCGGCGAACAGCTCGTCCAGCACGGTGTTGTGGCGTTCCAGGACGATCGCGTACTCGCGCTCGTCGTCGGGGTACCGCTTGGACTCCGGCAGGCTGTGGAAGCGCACCCAGACGTCCCGCGCCCGGCTGTCGATCTCGTGCCCGACGGGCTCCGTGCCGGGCCACCGCCGCTCCCAGAGCGCGGTCAGCGCCTCGCGATCCACCTGGTCCCCTCCTCCGTGCCGAGGGGCGAGTCTGCCACATCCGTCCCACCAGCCCCGGCCTGGTGAAATCCCCTCGTCACGGCCGCCCGGCTCCCGTAGCGTGGTTCGGTCGATCTTGAGGGCAGAACGGGGCACCACATCATGCAGCAGCACCACGGCTGGGCCGACGAGCGCTTCGGCGCCGTCGCGGACGCCTTCGCCGCCAACTTCACCGAGTTCCCCGAACTGGGCGCCGCCGTCACGGTGTTCTCCGGCGGCCGGAAGGTGGTCGAGCTGTGGGGCGGCACGGCCGACGACCGCACCGGCCGGGCCTGGACGCAGGACACCGTCGTACCGGTGTTCTCCTGCGCCAAGGGCCCGGTGAGCATCTCCGCGCACCTGCTCGCCCAGCAGGGCCGGCTCGACCTGGACGCACCGGTCGCCCGCTACTGGCCGGAGTTCGCCCGGAACGGCAAGCAGGCCGTCACCACCCGGATGATCCTCGGCCACCGCGCCGGCCTCCCGGCCCTGGACGCGGCGCTCTCCTTCGAGGAGGTCGCCGCCTGGGATCCGGTGATCCGGGCGATCGAGGCGCAGCGGCCGCTCTGGGAGCCGGGCTCCACCCACGAGTACCACGGCCATGTGTTCGGCTTCGCGGTCGGCGAGGTGATCCGCCGGATCACCGGGCTGACCCCGGGCGTGTTCCTGCGCGAGGAAATCGCCGAGCCGCTCGGGCTGCCGGTCCGGATCGGCCTGCCGGAGAGCGAACTGCCGCGCCTGGCACGGCTGGTGGAGGCCGAGGGCCGCCGTCCGATGCCTGGCCCGGAGCACCTGCTCACCCGGATCGTCACCATGAACGGCGCCCTGGTCTTCCCCGGCCTGGACGTGCCGCACGGCTGGAACGACCCGGACCTGCACGCGATCGAGCTGCCCGGCGCGGGCGCCGTCGCCTCGGCCACCGGCCTGGCGGGCCTCTACGCGGCGGCGGCCACCGGCCTGGACGGCGGCGAGCGGCTGCTCTCCGCCGACACCGTGACCGACGCGGTGCGCGAAGTCTCCTCCGGCGCGGGCTTCCTGGGCTTCGACCTGGGCGCCCGCTGGGGCTCCGGCCTGCTGCTGGACTCCCCCGCCTTCCGCCCCCTGCTCGGCGCGCGCAGCTTCGGCAACGACGGCGCCGGCGGCCAGTTCGCCTTCGGGGACGACGAGTTCGGCGTCGGCTTCGGCTACGTCGCCAACCGGATGATCGGCCACGGCGACGCCCGGGCGAACCGCCTGATCGAGGCGGTGCGCGGGTGCCTGGGCTGACGGGCTTCCTCCCGCTCGTCACCGGGCTGGCCACCACCGGCGGCCTCGGCGAGCTGCGCTACGGTGCCTCACTGCCCGAACTCGCCGCCCACTACGGCGATCCGTGGGACGGCGGCCGCGTCCACCGCGGCCACCGGTGGCCGCACGCCTTCGGCTGGGGCGACGTGCAGACGGTGTTCTGCCGCTGCCGCCGGCTCCACGCGCTGTCGCTGCCGGTCTGGCACGGCGAGCTCGACCTCCCCCGGCCCGGCGGCGGCTCGGTGACGCTCGACACCCACGTCTCCGAGCGGGACCTGATGGCGGCGCTGACCGCCACCGGCCACGGCTGGCGGACGGTGACGTACGAGAACCTCCCGGGCCAGCGGAACCTGGAGTTCTCGCCGGCCGAGGAGGTCCGGGTCGAGCTGGTGCTCACCGACCGCGACGGCTACGACCAGCCGCCGCTTCCGGAGTGGGTGCTGCACAAGGCGGTGCTGTGGGGCTTCGAGCACGTCGAGTGCCCCGCGCCGGACGGCGACCTGCCGGACGACGGCTGGGGCGCCGGCGACCGGTAGGGCCGCTGCCGACCGGTGGGGCGGACGCCCGCCCGGGCCGCCCCGTCCCCGGTGGAGGGTCGGCCCGCCGCAACCGCGGCGGCGCGCCTCAGCCCAGCGCCCTCGGCAGCACCACGCGCACCCACTCCTCCGGCTGCGAGAGGTGCGGCGCGTGCCCGGCGCCCGCGTACAGGTGGCGTTCCGGCTTGGGCAGGGCGAGGTCGATCAGGTCCAGCACCTCGCCGAACATCGGGGCGCTGTCGTCGCTCTGGGTGAGCAGCGCGGGCTCGCCGAACCGGGACAGCCCGGTGAGGTCGAGGTCGAGCGCGTCCGGGTCGCGCAGCTCGTCGAGGTAGGTGGGCGCGTTGCGGATGTAGGTGTGCCGGACCGGCGCGGGCAGTTGCTCCCAGGCGCCGGGGCCGAGGGCGAGGCTGTCCACGTACAGTTCGGCGGCGGCGGCCGACTCCGCCTGCTCCAGCAGCTCCCGGACGGCGGCGATCCGGTCGGCGAAGGCGGTGCCGATCGGGCGCAGGTCCGGGTCGGCGAGCAGGATTCCGGTCCCCGGCGGCTCGTGCACGGCGATCCCGCGCAGCAGGTCGGGCCGGGCGGCGGCGAGGCGGAGGGTGACCAGTGCCCCGTAGGAGTCGCCGTAGGCGAAGGCGGGCGCCAGGCCCAGCCCCTGGATCAGCCCGGCCAGGTCGGCCGCGTCCTCGTGCACCGAACCCTGGGTGAGCGGGTCCTCGCTGCGACTGTGCCCCCGGCGGTCGTAGGCGACCGCGGTGGTGGACTCGGCCAGGCCCGGCAGCACCCGCGCCCAGGAGTCCGCATCGCTCCAGGAACCGTGCACCAGGACGACGCCGGGGCCCTCACCACGGGCCTCGTAGTGCAGCGCCACCCCGTTCACCCTGATCTCGGCCATCACGAGTCTCCCGATCTCGGCGGTGCTCCCCCACCAGCGTGACACAACCGCCCGGAAGGCTCAGGTCCTCCGGTGGCGGGCCCGTCGAGGGCGGCCGGGCGGATCGCGCCGGCCCTCTCCGCGGGTGGTCGGGCGGATCGCGAGGGCCGCCTCCCCTGGTGATCGGGCGCCGCGCGGCCGTGCCGGACCGCCGGTCCCCCGGTCACCGCGGTCACCCGGCGTCACCGGCCGCCCCGCCACCGCCCGTTGCGATGACGGTCCGTTACCGGTGTCCCGGGCGCGGTCCTCAGCTCAGCACCCGCACCGGCGGCTCGTCCCGGGTCCCGTCCTCCGCGACCACCGTGAACCGCTCCGGGCCCGACACCGACAGGTCCACCGGGTAGAGCGACGCGGTGTCGTTGACGTCCAGCACGGCGCTCTGCCGCCCGGTCGCCACCTCCACCCTGGTCACCCGGCCCCGGGTCATCGCCCACACCGAGCCGCCGTCCACCACCAGGCCGGTCACCTGGTCGTCCAGCCCCGCCGTCCAGCGCCTGCCGCCGTCCGCGAGCGAGTACGCCAGCAGCCGGCCGGTGGCGGTCCGGCTCGGGTGCTTGCCGCCGCTGATGCCGATGTCGCCGGGCTTCTCCCCCGGCACGACGAACAGGTCCCCCACCACCACCCCGCCGAACAGCGGCCGGGCGGTGAACTCGTCGAAGGCGTGCAGCCCGCCCAGCATCACGTCCAGGTCGTACTCGTCCCCGGCGACCGGTATCGCCGCCCGCTGCCGGCCGGTCCGGTCGTAGCTGAGCACCGCGTGGGTGCCGCGCTCGGCCTGGGCGTCCACCCACACCGCGAGCGGGTCGACCGACACCACCGCGAGGTTCTTCAGCCCGCCCGTCGCGGGCAGCGCGATCCGCTGCTGCTCCCGGCCGTCCGCCGGGGCGAGCGAGCGCAGCACGGGAGCGGTGTCGCCGCACTGCGCGACCGTGACGGCGTCCCCGGGGCCGCCCGCGACCTGCAGCGGGGTGCAGCCGGGATCGGCCGCGCTGTGCCAGACGTCCCGGCCGTCCGCCAGCCGAACGGCGCGCCAGCCGGCCTTCTCCTGGAGCAGGGCCTGCTGCCCGGCCACCGCGACCACGTCCGGCGTCGCGTCGTCCCCGTCCCGGGCGGGCGCGTCCACGGTGGCGGTCCAGCCCTCCCGGCCGTCGGCGAGGTCGAGCGCGGTGACGGCGGAGCAGGGCCCGTCGTGCGGCGAGTGGCCGATCAGGCCGAGGGCGTCGCCGCGGGCCGTCCCGTCGGGCCCGGTGCCCCGGCTCATCGCGCACACCGTGTCCTGCCCGGGCGGGGACCAGCTCCAGGCGACGGCCCCGGTGGCGCTGCGGTAGGCCACCACCAGGTCCGGGCGGACCCGCACCACGAGGTCCCCGCTGGTCCAGCTGCCCACCGCACGGACCGTGGAGGGCCGGTCCAGCGGCGCCTTCCAGGAGTCGTTGAGCCCGTCCCCGGCGAAGCCGACGAAGATCGCGAGCCCCAGCAGTGCCCCGACCGCGGCCGAGGGGAAGCCGGCCCTCGGGTGGATCAGCGCCCAGACGAAGCCCGCACCGCAGGGCATCAGCCCGAGGATGCTGATGATCCCCATGTACGCGAGGCTCTCGCCGCCGAACCCGTTCGCCGGGCCGAACAGCACGGCGAGCCCCATGCTCGCGAACATCGCCCCCAGCACCCCGCCGGAGACCACCATCCAGGTCTCCTTGTCCCAGGCGAACCTGGCTCCCCACCTCGCCCGGACGACAGTGTCCTCGGGCCGAACGGCCATGCCGGTCTCTCCCCTGCGACGCGCCGCCCACCGCGTCGGGGCGACGATCATCGGATCGTCGCAGAGCGCGCCATGATCCGGAACAAAGAGCAGGGAAAACCCCGGCCATGACCCGCACATACCAGGCCCCGAGCGCCGGGACCGTGACGAATCCTCCCCCCGCGCGTCGGCTGCCGCCCGTCCGCGCCCCGTCCACCGGCGGCCCCGTCCGCCCCTGTCCGGCCGCCGTCGGATCGCCGTCCGCCCCCCGTCCGGCCCCTGTCCGACCGCCGTCCGACCGCCGGAAATCGATTGCCCGCCGCTGGGGCGCTGGCTAGCGTTGCCCGACATGACCGCGACACCCGCCATCCCCGACTGGCGCACCGCCAACCGTGCGAACTGGGACGAGCGCGTGCCCGTCCACGCCACCGGCCCGTTCTACGACCTTCCCGGCTTCGTCGCGGGCCGTGACACCCTCCAGGACTACGAGCCCGCCGAGGTGGGCGACGTCACCGGTCGCACGCTGCTCCACCTCCAGTGCCACCTCGGGCTCGACACCCTCTCCTGGGCCCGCCGCGGCGCCGTCGTCACCGGACTGGACTTCTCCGCCCCGGCCGTCGCGGCCGCCGCCGACCTCGCCGCCCGGATCGGCGCCGACGACGCCCGGTTCGTCACCTCCGACGTCTACGACGCCGCCGAGGCGCTCGACGGACGGACGTACGACATCGTCTACACCGGCTTCGGCGCGCTCTGCTGGCTCCCCGACCTCGCCCGCTGGGCCCGGACGGTCGCCGCGCTCCTCGCCCCCGGCGGCTTCCTCTACCTCGCCGAGCACCACCCGGTGGCCGACGTCCTCTCCGACGACGGGCGCAGCTTCGAGGAGGACTACTTCGAGCGCACCCCGATCCTCGTCGACCACCCCGGCACCTACGCCGACCCGGACGCCCGGCTCGACGCCACCGTCACCGTCCAGTGGCAGCACGGCCTCGGCGAGGTCGTCACCGCGCTGGCCGAGGCCGGCCTCCGTCTGGACTTCCTCCACGAGCACGCCCACGCCCACTTCCGCGTCCCCGCCGGCTCCCCCGCGCCGCAGTCCTACTCCCTGCGTGCCACCCGGCCCCGCTGACCCCTCCCGGGCCGCGCCCGGCTCTCCGGCCGGTTCCTCACCGGCTCTCCGCCCGGCCCGGCGGCCTGCCCACGGGCGCGCCCTGAACGGCCTCCCGGAACGGCCTCCCTGGCGGGCACATATTGGCCCCTCAGCCTCGGCCCGGTTCCCCGCCCGGCACCCAGTTGCCGTGCAGGCCCAGCGGTACCCGCACCGGCAGGTGGACACGGGCGAGGGGCTCGCCGGTGAAGTCCTGGGCGGCGAGGATCACCAGGTCCGCCGCGCCCCGGTCCGGGTCGTGGACGTAGGCCATCAGACAGCCGTCGTCCTCCGCCGTCGGCGACTCCGCGGGCACGAACACCGCCTCGCCCACCGCCCCGTCACGCCCGAAGTCGTGGACCTCGACGGTCCCCCGGCTCAGGTCGTGCTTGAGCAGGGCGTTGCGGAAACCCTCGTCCGGGCGGTCGCCCCCGGGGCCGGCCGCGGGCGCGTAGAGCTCGACGGCGGCCGCGTAGCCGTAGCGGTAAGGGCGCCCGGTGTGACGGGAGTTGACGCGCGGGAATTCCTGGACCCGGTCGTCCAGCCGCTCCTCCCGCACCGTCCCCGCCGCCAGGTCGATCGTCCAGCGGTCGAGCGTGGGCCGGCTCGCGCCGATGTCGCGCAGGTCGATGCCCGGCGGGTGCCGCACGACGTCGACCACCAGTGAATCCGCCGTCCGCTCGTACGCGTTGAGGGTGTGGCCGACCAGGTGCGGCGCGAGCTCGAACCACCGCACCGCGCCGCCCTCGCGCGGCATCACCCCGATCCGCGCGGCGCGCCGCCCGTCCCAGGTGAAGGGCACCCCGGTGGCCAGGTGCGCCGCGCTGAACACCACCGGCGTGTCGTACAGCAGCACGAACCGCTCGGTGAGCGCGAAGTCGTGCATGTACGGGTTCCCGGGCACCTCGATCAACGTGCTGCGCCGGACGGCGCCGGCGGCGTCCATCACGATGTGCTGCACCTGGTCGGAGCCGTACCGGAAGGCCAGCGAGTGCAGTTCCCCGCTGTGCGGGTCGAGGATCGAGTGGGCGTTGGCGCTGAACCCCTCCGGCGTGGCGCCCAGTTCGCACGGCCCCACCGTGTCCAGCTCGTAGGTGAGTTCGTACGGGCGGATGCCGCCCTCGATCAGCGCGTAGGTGCGCCCGGCGAGGCCCGCGACCTGCACGTTGGGGGAGATGTCCAGCCGCTCGTCGACGGGCGTGCCGCGCCGGGGCTCGCCGAGCCGGTCGGCGACCGCACCGGAGCGGACCCAGCGGTTGCGGTACCACTCGGCGCGCCCGTCCCGGATCCGGACACCGTGCACCATGCCCGCGCCGAGGGTCCACAGGTGCGCGACCGGATCCTCGATGCCCAGCGGATTGGGGCCGTTGCGCAGGTAGCGCCCGTCGAGGTGGGCCGGTATGCGGCCGGTGACGGGCAGGTCGTGGGCGGTGACCTCCTCGGTCACCGGGGCGAAGTTCCCGCGCAGGAAGCGGTTGCGGCTCGTGCCGTCACGGTCCGGACCGTCGCTGCTCATGGTGTCGACCTCTCGTCAGGTGATGGGGTGGCGGCGGCGAAGGCCCGTCCCAGCGCGGCCATCAGCGCCTCGTAGCGCGCCCCGGCCTCGGCCGGCGCGAAGTGGCCGGCGAGTTCCAGGCTCACCGCGCCGTGGGTGGCCGCCCAGAAGAGCTTGGACACCTCGTGGGCGTCGGCGGGCCGGAAGACCCCGGCCGCGATGCAGGCCTCCACCGCGGCCACCGAGGCACCGAACGCGCCGTCCGCGACGGCCAACGCCTCGGCGCCCGGCCGGAATCCGGGGACCGGCTGCTCGAACATCACCCGGTAGTAGGCGGGTTCGGCGATCGCCCGCTCCCGGTAGGCCCGGCCGAGCTCGGTCAGATGGGCCAATGGGTCGTCCCCGCGCGGGACTTGCTCCTGCGCCCGGCGCAGCCGCCCGAAGCCCTCCCGGTACAGCGCGTCCAGCAGCCCCTCCTTCCCGCCGAACATCGTGTACAGCACCTTGGTCGAGGAGCCGATCTCGGCGGCGATCCGGCGCACGGTCAGTGCGGCGGGGCCTTCGGCGACGAGGAGGGCGATGGCGCGGTCGAGGATCACGGCGCGCACGGCACCCTGGCCGACCCGCTGCGCGTCCTGGTAGGGCGTGCTCATGGGCAACAACGTAACCGACGGGAAACAGTGTTACCACCCTTTGCGCGCAACGGTTTTCGACACCCACCCGGCCCGACCGTCCAGCCGCCCCGACTAGACTGGCGCGCTCGAAAACCGAGGGGAGTCAGCGATGAGCGGTGCCACCCGCTGCGACCAGGTCGCGGCCGAGGCGGGCCTGGGTGAACGGCGGCGGCTGTACCGGACCAGCCGCCGGATCGGCGACGGAGTGGGCAAGTGGGGCCTGGGACTGCCCGGCATCCTCGTCATCGCCGCCTCCGGCTGGACCTGGTGGGGCGCCGTCCTCGCGGTCGCCGCCGTGACGGCGGCCGCCTGGGCCTACAAGAACGTGCCGCCGCGCTCCGGGCTGATCGCCGTGGCGCGCTACGAGGGCGGCCTCGTCCTCCACCACGCCGGCGGCGACTTCCGCGCCCTGCCCTGGGACGCCATCGAGAGCCACGAGTACATACCCTCCCGGATGGAATTCCGCGGCAACCTGAGCATCGAGCACTTCGGCCGCGTCGTCATCCTGGCGCGCGGCCGCGAAACCCCCTTCGTGGTCTCGAAACTGGCGGGCCGTTACGAACCGGGGCTGGCCGAGGCCATCCGCGCGGGCCTGATGCCGCGCTACACCGCGCCGCTGCACGAGCGGTTCGAGGAAGAGGGGCACGTCGTATTCGGGACGGTGCTCGCCGTGCTGCCCGCGGGACTCCTCGTCGACCCCGGCAGCGACCACGGCACGGCCCCGCTGCCGTGGAGCGACCTCCAGGACGTCACCGCCGAGAACACGCGCGAGCTCCGGATCACGGCGCGCACCGAACCGAGCCCGGGCGGACGGGTCGTCACCCGCGTCCTCGCCGATGCGGACGTCGTCGCGGCGTTCCTCCGGGAGACCCGGGAGAAACTCCTGCCGGAGCAGCACGCCGAGTGACCGGGCCACCCGACCGGGTCGGCGTGACCGGGGCCGCGTGACCGGGGCCGCGGCCCCGCCCCGAGCGCACCGGTCGACTCGACGGCCGTCCGCCAGGGCGCGCCAACCCCGCGCCACGGTGCGACCGTTGACATGCGCCGGGCATCCGTCGCAGCACCGGCGGCACCGGGTCCGCGCGCCGTGCTGCGCCGACCGGGTCAACCTCGGCACCGGACTGTACGCGGACGCCCGGTCGGCTCGTTCTGCTGTACATGCCTCCCCCGATCCCGACGCCACCGCCGCTGCCCGCACACAGCACCGCACGGAACGCCGCTCGGAGGTTCCCGTGGCCGTGATCGGCCGTGCGGCGGCCACCGTGGTCGCACTGGGCATCCTGCTCATCCCGGCGGCCGTCACGGCGGGCACCGACCTGCCGCCCGAGCTCGGCGCGGGCTGGTGGGAGGTGTCGGCCAACGCCGCCAACGTCCGGGTCGACCACTTCGGCGAGGAGACCGTCGTCGGGTTAGCCCGTTCGGGTGACCGGGTCGAGGTCGTGGACACCTGGACCTCACCGCTCGGCGCCCGCTGGGCGAAGGTCATGGTGGTGCGCACCCGGGTCTCCGGCTGGGTCCTGTGGTCCCTCCTCGCGCACCGGGACCCGTCCTCGGAACCGTAGAATCCGCCTGTACACATCAGGAGGGATTTCGCGTGTTCCGAGCGCAGCGTCCGCGCACCGCAGAGCTGACCGCACGACAGGGAGAGGGGCCGGTCGACGGCGTCGCCCTGCTGCTGCCGGGCGGATTCCTCCGCAGTCGGCGAGCACCGCTGAAGGTCGCCGAGCTGGGCCTGCGGGACCTGGCCGCCGAGCTCACCGACCGCGGCCAGCCG
Source organism: Kitasatospora sp. NPDC127116 (assembly GCF_042677365.1). Taxonomy (NCBI): domain Bacteria; kingdom Bacillati; phylum Actinomycetota; class Actinomycetes; order Kitasatosporales; family Streptomycetaceae; genus Kitasatospora; species Kitasatospora sp. NPDC127116. The sequence continues at coordinate 15,392 of NZ_JBHXTL010000059.1, read as the reverse complement.
CACGGCCTCGCGGTGCACCTGCTGCGCTACCGCCACGGCGGCTGGAACGGCGCGGACGCCGACACCGCCGTCGACACCCTGTGGGCGCTCGACGAGCTGGCCCGGCTGTACCCGGGCGCACCCGTCGTCCTGATCGGCAACTCGCTGGGCGGGCGCGCCGCCTTCTGGTGCGCCGGGCACCCGTCCGTGGTCGGCGTTGCCGGGATCGCGCCGTGGCTGCCCAGCGGCGACCCGGTCGACCAGCTGGCCGGGCGGCGGGTGCTGATCGTCCACGGCACCGGGGACCACAGCTCGGCCAGTGCCACCCAGTCCCTGGAGTACGCGCTGCGCGCCCGCCGGGTCGTCCCGGACCTCGCGCGGTACGAGGCCCCGGGCGCCAACCACCTGCTGATCCGCGAGTCCCGCGACATCAGCGCGCTGACCACCGCGTTCACCCTCGCCGCCCTGGGCGCCGAGCCCGCCCCGCTGATGACGGGAGCGGTCTGCACCCGGCTCCCGGCCCGGGTCTAGGCCCGGCCCCGGCCCCAGGCGCCGGCCCCGCCGCACCCCGCGCCGTCCCGCGCCGTCCCGCGCCCCGGGCCTCCCCTGCCGATCGGCAGGGGAGGCCCGGTCGCTTTCCGGCGGGATTCCTGCCGATCGGCACATGCGCGAACGGGGTTCCGGCGATCAGTCTTGGAGTCACCGCGACGGCGGCCGCCCGGGCCGCCGTGGAAGGGAGCCTCCGCCGTGTTCCACGACCACGATCTCCAGCTCCGCACCCACCGGATGCAACTGATCGCCCGTCAGCTTCGTGTTCTCCGGGGCGGATCACTCCGCCCCTCACCCGTCCTCACGGCACCGGAGAACTCATGCCCGCCACCAAGCCCGCCGCCCTCGCGCTCGGCCTCGCCGCCCTGCTCCTCACGGCCGTGCCTGCCGCACCCGCCCTCGGCCAGGCGCCGCCCGGCGGTCCCGATCCGGTCGTCCTCGACGCCGCGATCGCCGCCCGGCCGGGAGACCCTGCGGCGGGCGTGATCGCCCGGGTGACGGTCGACGGCCGGGCCTGGCGCGGCAGTGCCGGCGATCCGGTGAGCGGGCGGCCGGTGGCGTCGAACGCCTCGTTCCGGATCGGCAGCATCAACAAGACCTTCGTCGCCGCGGTGGTGCTCCAGCTCGCCGCCGAACAGCGGATCTCCCTGGACGGCACCGTCCAGCAGTACCTGCCCGGCACGCTGCCCGCCGACTTCACCCTGCCGATCACCGTCCGTCAACTCCTCGACCACACCAGCGGACTGCCACAGGCCGTCGAGGGTCCGAACACCCAGGATCCCGACGAACTGATAGCGCGCCGCTTCGGGCTGGAGACGCTCGACCAGGTCGTCCAGAGGACGCTCCGCCCCGCGGACGGGCACGTGGTCACTCCGTCCTTCACCCCGGGCGCCGCCCAGGAGTACAACAACTTCAACTACCGGCTGGCGGGCCGGATCATCGAGCAGGCGACCGGGCACACGATCAGGGAGGAGGTGACGGCCCGCATCCTGAAGCCGCTCGGCCTGCGGCACACCGAGGTGCCGGAGGGCAGGCCTACGATGCCCGAGCCCCACCTGACCGGCTACTTCGCCGACAGGGCCGGCACCCCGATCGACGTCTCCGAGCAGGGCGGCAACTCGGAGTCGATGGTGTCCACCCCGGCCGACCTGGACGTCTTCCTGCGCGCCCTGCTGGACGGCGAACTCCTGCCGCCCCAGCAGCTGAACGACCTGCTCACCCTGCCGCGGGACGCCTCCGGCCGGCTGCTGCCCGTACGCGGAGCCGGCGAGTGCCGGTTCGGTCCGGACAAGGGACGGGCCTGCTACAGCGCCGGGCTGATGGCCATCCCCCTGCAGGACGGCACGGTGCTCTGGGGCAAGACCGGGCACGACCTCGGGTACTCCGACGGCTTCTTCACCACCCCGGACCTGCGCAGGAGGCTGGTCTACTCCGTCGGCACCGGGAACGGCGCCCCGGCACCGGCGCTCCGCCTCGCCGCCACGACCTTCGGCCCCTTCGCGCCCTGAGCCCGACCGGTTCGGCGCAGCCGCCGCCGGTCCTCCCCGCCGCCGACCGCCCGCCCGCGCGCCCACCACTGGAAGGAACCCGCATGATCACCGTCCCCGCCGGGCTCCACCGGACCACCGTCGACCGCGAGGGAGCCCCCGGCGCGGCCTGGATCGCCGAACTCCCCGGCCTCGCCGCCGAACTGCTGGATCGCTGGAACTGCGTGCCGGACGGCGCCGCCACCCACGGCGGCGTCGGCCTGATCCTCCCGGTCCGCCGGGCAGCCGGGCGCGCGGCCGTGCTGAAGGTGTCGTTCCCCCACCCGGGCAACGTGCACGAGCCGGACGCCTTCGCGGTGTGGGCGGGCCGGGGAGCCGTCCGGCTGTACGAACGGGACGACGAGCGCTTCGCCATGCTGCTCGAACGGGCGGGCCCGACGACGCTCGCGGAGGTCCGGGACGGCGACGAGGTGCTGACGGCCGCCGGGCGGCTCAGCCGCCGGCTCGCCGTCCCGGCACCACCGGGCCTGCCCCGGTTGAGCGAGCGGGCCGAGGAATGGGAGGCCCGGCTGCGCATCGACGCGGCCTCCCTGCCCCACGACCTGTCGGCCCGCGCGGTGGACGCCGTCCTCGCGACCGTCCGCGACCTCGCCCGCGTCCAGCCGGAGGTGCTCGTCCACGGCGACCTCCACCCCCGCAACATCCTGCGGGCCGAGCGCGAACCCTGGCTGGCCGTGGACCCCAAGGGCTGCGCGGGAGACCGGGCCCACGACGCCGGCACCCTGATCACCGTCCACGCCCTGACCCTGGTCGACGCGACGAGCCTGCTCAACGCGACGGACGTGCGCCGCGCCGTCCTCCACGCGCTCGACGTCTTCTCCGAGGCCGCCGGGCTGGACCGAGAACGCACCCGCCGCTGGGCCCAACTCCACGCCGTCCAGGCCGCCTTCCGGGGCCGACGGCACGGGTTCCGGCGTGTCCGGGGAGGCCCTGAGCTCGCCCGGCTCACCCGGTACGCGGACGGCCTCGCCGAAGCACTCACCCCCGTGTGACCGCATCCACCCGACCGCCCCCGCCCGACCGCTTCCACCCGGCGCACCCGCCGGGTCCGCGCCGCCGCTCGATCACCGGATCGATCACCGGACCGGGCCGCCGCGCCACCGCGCCGCCGAAATCGTGTTGGCGGCCGGCAGCCCGTGCTGCCTATGGTCGGGGGATGACCACTCGAACCTTCCGCATCATGGTGCGCGGCGTCTTCGACGGCCTCACCGACGAACAGCGCGCCGAACTGCTCGCCGCCGCACCCGCGCACGACGTGCTGCACGCCGCCTTCACCCGCGAGGGCCACCTCAGCTACGACCTCTCCGCACGGGCCGCCTTCACCTTCCGCTTCCTCGACGAGGGCGAGGCCGAGGAGGACATCCTGGAGGCCACCGAGCGGGCCGAGCAGTCGGCGCGGGACTGGCTGACCGAACGCGGCTACGGCTGCAAGAACCTCCGCTCCCAGGCCGAGGACCTCTCCCAGGCGCCGCTCGGCAAGCGTCAGCGCCGCGCCGCCGCCACCGGTCGCTGAGCCGACCCCTCCCCCTCCGCCACCTCCTTGACGGCTTCCTCCCGGGATATACTTGAGCAGTCAAGGAGGTGGCAATGACAGACCAGCCGGTCCAGCCCGAGCAGCCCGAGCAGCCCGACCGATCGAAGCAGGTGGGACCCGTGCAGCAGACCGCGACCGCACCGGCCACGCCGGACCCGAGCCCCGACCCGTTGGACACCGCCCTGCGGCTGGTCCGCGCCCAGACGGCCGTGGTCAAGCGCTTCGACGCGAGCCTCAGCGGCCTGCACGGCGTCAGCCTGGCCGACTTCACGATGCTGCTCCACCTCTCCCAGGCCCCCGGCGGCCGGATGCGCCGGGTCGACCTCGCCGAAGCCCTCGGGCTCACCGCCTCCGGTGTGACCCGCGGCCTCGCACCGCTGGAGCGGATCGGCCTGGTCGCCCGCGAGGCCGCCGCCCGCGACGCCCGGGTCGCCTACGCCGCCCTCACCCCGACCGGCCGTGAGCGTCTCGCCGAGATGCTGCACACCGCCCGCCAGGTCGCCGCCGACCACTTCGCGACCGAGCAGTGGAGCCCCGAGGACCTCGGCCGGCTGTCCACCCTGCTCACCCGCCTCGGCGGAACCGCCCCCGGCCAGCGCCTCACCTGATCCGCCCGCACCGCGCACCCACCACCCGCCCACCCTGCCCGCACACACCGCCACCGCCCCCGCCAGTCCCGCCGTCGGACCCCACCTCCTAGGCTGGCCCCGCACGACCCGTACCGCCCGCACCACCCGAACCGACAGCACCGACAGCACCGACAGCACCGCGCGCACCGCACCACCCCGGGAAGGACAGCACCATGACCGACACCCCCGGCACCGGGCCCGGCCCGGAAAGCGCCCTCGCCGACGCCCAACGCGCGCACTGGCAGCAGACCTACGCCGCCAACCCGGGGATGTACGGCGAGCGGCCCTCGGCCCCCGCCGAGTACGCCGCCGAGGTGTTCGCCGCCGCCGGAGCCCGGGACGTACTGGAACTCGGCGCCGGCCACGGGCGCGACACGCTGCACCTCGCCCGTGCGGGCTTCCGCGTGCTGGCCGCCGACTTCAGCCCGACCGCCCTGCACCAGCTGCGCACCGCCGCCACGGACCAGGAACTGGCCGACCGGCTCTCGGTCCTCACCCATGACGTCCGCGACCCGCTGCCCCTTCCCGACGCCTCCGTCGACGCGGTCTTCGCCCACATGCTGCTCTGCATGGCGCTCTCCACCGAGGAGATCGAGGCGCTCGTCGCCGAGGTCCGCCGGGTCCTGCGACCGGGCGGCACCTTCGTCTACACCGTCCGCCACACCGGCGACGCCCACTACGGCGCCGGCACCGGCCACGGGGACGACATCTGGGAGCACGGCGGCTTCGCCGTCCACTTCTTCCCCCGCGTGCTGGTGGACGCGCTCGCCGAAGGCTGGCGCCTGACCGACGTCCATCCCTTCGAGGAGGGCGAACTGCCCCGCCGCCTCTGGCGCATCACCCAGGAGACCCCGCGATGACCGCACCCGACGCCGCCGCCCCCGACGCCGCCAAGGCCGGCACCCCCGACGTCGCCACCCCCGGCACCACCGCCCCCGACCTCACCGTCGACGGCACCGGCCTGCTCTGCGTCCAGCTGCTGCTCCGGCTGCGCGCGCAGATCGCGCACCTCCCGGCCGGCGCCGTGGTCCACATCCACACCACCGACCCCGCCGCCCCGCTCGACCTCCCCGCCTGGTGCCATCTGACCGGCCACGCCTACCTCGGCCAGGTCCCGTACGAGGCCACCGACCGCGAGGTGTACGCGCTGCGGCTCACCTCCGCCCCGGTCCGCACCCACCCCGACCGCCCCTGGCACCCGGCACCCGCCACCGACTGACCGGCCCCGCCCTCCGCTCGCCCCACGCCGCCGCTCGCGCCGTCCCGCCGGACGCCCACCCCGCCCGACCGCGTCGCCCGGAAACCCCGCGCATCCACCCCCACCGCCGGGACAGACTGCGTCCATGCCCGCAGCCGATGCCACGCCCGCACCCCCGCCCCCGCACTCACCCACACCCCCCACCGCCAACCACCTCCTCGGCCACCCGCCCGACGCCCGCCTCCTGCTGCTCAACTGCGACGACCTCGGCCTGGACGAGTCCGTCAACCTCGCCGTGGTCGACGCCGTCCGGAACGGCATCGCCGCCTCCTGCAGCCTGATGACGCCCTGCGCCGCCGCGCCGCACGCGCTCCGGCTGCTGCGCCGGCACCCTGAGGTCCCCTTCGGCGTCCACCTCACGCTGGTCTGCGAGTCCGCGGACCGCCGCTGGGGTCCGCTCGCCGCCCGTGACCGGGTGCCCTCCCTCCTCGACGACTCCGGAGGGTTCTTCGCCCCCACCCCCGCCGGACGCGCCGCACTGCTCGCCCGGGCCCGACTCGACGACGTCGAGCGCGAGTTCCGCGCCCAGATCGACGCGGTCGCGGCGGCCGGCCTCGCCCCGACCCACCTTGACTTCCACTGCCTGGCCGACGGCGGCCGCGAGGACGTCCTCGACCTCACCCTCGCCCTCGGCGCCGAGTACGGCCTGGCGGTCCGGGTCTGGCTGCCGCCCGCACTCGCCCGGCTGCGCGCGCAGGGCCTGCCGGTGGTGGACCACGGCTTCCTCGACAGCTTCACCGTCCCCCTGGAGGACAAGCCCGCCCACTACGCCCGCCTGCTCGCCGCGCTCCCCCCGGGCCTCACCGAGTGGGCCCTGCACCCCGGCACGGCCGGCCCGAGGACGGACCCGAAGGGAGATCCGAACCATCACGGCCCGAACCGTCACGGCCCGAACCGCCCCGCCCCGGAGGACGGTTGGCGCGTCCGGCGCACCGACCACGCGTTCCTCGTCTCCCCCGAGGCCCGCCGACTGCTCACCGAGCTCGGCATCACCGTCCTCGGCTACCGCACGCTCCAGGAGGCCTGGCAGCGGGCCCGAGGACGGCTCGCGGCCGAGGCCCCCGGGCCGCCCGGTGTGCCACGATGAGGAGGTACGAACGATCCAGCGCCACAGGGAGGTTGACCGCCGTGGACCCGATCATCAGCTGCCGCTGGCAGGACCCGAACGGCGAGTGGGCCCTGACCGTCGGCCACAACGGCGACGACTGGGAACTGCTCGCCTCCGCCCCCGCCTGGTCGGAGTCGATCCCCTTCTCGAACCCGGACGAGGTCCGCCGGCTCGCCCAGGCGCTGCTGGACCTGCCCGCCGACCCCGAGCCGTACGAGTTCGAATGGCAGCTCTCCCGCGCCGGTTCGGCCCCGGCCGAGGGCAAGCAGCAGCCGCACTTCGCGACCTTCGCCGTCGGCCTCGACCCCACCGACGACCACCGCCCCTACCTCGCCTACCAGTCCTACTACGACCTGGGCCGGGCGACCGGAATCGGCCTGGAGGTGATCTGCGAGGACCCGCCGGTCGACCACCTCCGCGCCCAGGCCCACGCCTTCCTCACCACCTTCCCCGGCCCCGCCCGCCGATAGCCCCACCCCACCCTCCGGCACCCCCAGCCGCACCCGCACCCCCGTCACGCGCCCCCGACCCCCGCACCGGCTCACGCCACGGCGCGCACCGCCCAGTTCACCTCTGCCGCCCAACTCTCCGGTGCGGCCCACCCGTTGACCACCGCCAGCAGCTCCAGGTACCGCTCCCGCCGCGGATCGGCCATCGCCCCCAGCCGCTCCGCCAAACGGTCACGCAGCGCCCCGGCATCTCCCGGCACCGCCCCCGCGCACCACCGCCCGTACCGCTCCACCAACTCCGCGACGACGGCCGCCGCCTCCACCGAGTCCGGCTCCACCCCGGCCGCGACCGCCGGTCCGGCCAACTCCCTTACTGCCACGGCCAGTCCGGGCCTCGGCAGATGCGCAGCGGCCCGCACCGCCACGGCCACCCCCTCCGCCGCTTCCGCCGCTTCCGCCCCGGCCACCCCCTCCGCCGCTTCCGCCGCTTCCGCCTCGGCCGCCTCGGCCTCGGCGAGCCCGCGCAGCAGCGCCCGGAACCCGGTGTCCCCCGCCAGCCGCGCCAACTCCACCCAGGCCTCGACCTGTTCGACCGACGGTTCCTCCGGCAGCTCCGGCGTCAACGAGCGCGCCACGGCGGCGAACCGCCCGCCCCTCTCGATCCCACCGTTCCCTGTCCTGCCGTCCCCTGTCCCGTCGTCCCCGATCCTGCCGAACACCCCCGCCAGGAACTCCCCGATCAGGTGCCCCCGTTCGTCCTCCGTGAGCCGGGCCAACTGGTGCACGAGCGTCAACTCCTCAGGTGTCGACCCGAGCCTGGCCACCGTCCCGAGCACGGCCCGCCGCAGTCGCAGCACCCGGATCTGGACGTCGATCGCCTCCGCCTGCGCGGCGGCGACATCGGCCGGCGTCAGTTCGCGCTCCACCACCCGCCGGATCGCGGGCAGTCCGAGCCCGAGCTCCCGCAGGGTGCGGACCAGTTCCAGGCGGGCGACGGCGTCGGCACCGTACCGCCGGTGGCCGGCCGGGTTGCGGTCGGCCGGCGGCACGATCCCCTGGTTCGAGTAGAAGCGGACGGTCTTGACCGTCAGCCCCGTCCGTCGGGCCAGCTCACCGATGGTGTACGTCGTGTCGCCGTTCATGGCACCACCCTGCTACCTCCCCCCACGGGAGGTGCAAGCCCCCTCACCCGCGAGGCCCGCGAGGCCTGCGAGACCCCCGGGGCCCCTGGGACCGGTGGGGCCCGTCGGGCCCGCGCCGGTGCTCGCCCTCCCGCCCGGAGATCCCGGAGCGCCCGGAGCGCCCGGAGCGCCGGGGCGTCCGCCAGGCGGCGAACAGGACGCCCGCCGCGCCGATGACCGCCTGGAGCGCCCCCGCACCGGCCGTCAGGCAGATCAGGGTGCACACCGCCAGGATCGCCATCAGGGCGATCAGGTCGAGCGTCCGGCCGTCCGTCACGGCCCGGCGCGCCCCGGATCCCCGGGCACCGTTCCCCGAGCCGGCGGGTTCCCGCTGCGGCCGCTGAATCTCCGATGACACTGCGCGTCTCCCACGGTCCGGGAGGGCAGCCGCCGGGGAACGCGCCCAGCACGCAGAACAGCCGCATCGCGCCGCATGTCTCGTGGGGTTGCTTCCCCGGCTCCGCCGCGCGACGCGACGAAGCCTGCCCCCCAAAGATCATGCAGCCGAGCGGCTACACGAGAACCATGGAAACCGACGCCTGACGCGGTGTCAACCCGCCCCGGGCCGACGGCGGATCCCTGACGGAACGAGCCGCCGGTGTCGCCTCCCCACCTGGGGGAGGCGACACCGGAAGGGCCTCAGGCGGTGCGGCGCAGCAGCGCCAGGTACATCGCGTCGGTCCCGTGCAGGTGCGGCCACAGCTGCACGTCCGGCCCGTCGCCGAGCGCCGGGACGCCGGGCAGCAGCGGGCGCGCGTCGATCCACTCGACCCGGCCGTCCTCGGCCCGCAGCACGTCGTCCACGACCGCGCGGGTCTCCGCGAGGTGCGGCGAGCAGGTCGCGTAGCCGACCACGCCGCCGACCCGGGTGGCCTCGATCGCCGAGCGCAGCAGGTCCCGCTGGAGCGGGCCGAAGGCCGCGACGTCGGCCGGCCGGCGCCGCCAGCGCGCCTCAGGGCGGCGGCGCAGCGCGCCGAGGCCGGAGCACGGCACGTCGACCAGCACCCGGTCGAAGCCACCGGACCGCCAGGCCGGGCGCGTCCCGTCGGCCGCGATCACGGTGTACGGGCCGGGGTTGCCGGCCAGCGCCCGCGCCACCAGCCGGGCCCGGTGCGGCTGCTTCTCGCTCGCGACCAGGGCCGCGCCCCGCTCGGCGGCGAGCGCGCCGAGCAGCGCGGCCTTGCCGCCGGGGCCGGCGCAGCCGTCCAGCCAGAGCCGGTCCGGCCCCTCCAGCGGCGCCGCCGCCAGCGCCAGTGCGACCAGCTGGCTGCCTTCGTCCTGAACGCCCGCCCGGTTCTCCTGCACCGCCGCGATCGATCCCGGGTCGCCGCCCTCGGCGAGCCGCAGCGCGAACGGGGACCAGCGGCCCGGCTCGGCCTCCGGCAGCGCCTCGGCGAGCTCGCCGACGGTGGCGCGGCCGGGGCGGGCGACCAGGGTGACCTCGGGCCGCTCGTTGTCGGCCCGCAGCAGCTCCTCCATCGCGGTGCGCCCGGAGGCGTCCGGCTGCCAGCGGCCGAGCGAGTCCCAGAGCGCGGAGACGACCCAGCGCGGGTGCGAGTGGACGACGGCCAGGTGGTCCTCGGCGTCCTTGTCGTACGGCGGGGCGACCTTCTCGATCCAGGCGTCCAGGTCGTGGGCGCTGATCCGGCGGAGTACGGCGTTGACGAACTTGGCCTTGCCGTCGCCGAGCACCACCCGGGCCAGTTCGACGGTCACCGAGACGGCCGCGTGGCTGGGGATGCGGGTGGTGAGCAGCTGGTGCGCGCCGAGCGAGAGCACGTCCAGCACCGGCGGGTCGACCTTGCCGAGCGGCCGGTCGATGCAGGCGGCGATGACCGCGTCGTAGGTGCCCTGCAGGCGCAGGGTGCCGTAGACCAGCTCGGTGGCGAGGGCGGCGTCGCGCCGGTCCATGCCCTTCTGCTCGGCCTCGCGGAGCAGTGAGGGCAGGATCAGGTTGGCGTACGCGTCCCGCTCGTCGACGGCGCGCAGGGCGCGGAACGCGACGATCCGGGCCGGGTCCTTCTTCGGGCGGCGGTGCGGGCGGGGGGCGCGGTTGGTGCTGGGGGTGGTCACAGGTGCCTCAAGGTGCTGCGGTGGTTATCGACGAACTCGGACGAACAACAGATTTGAACGAACAAGGGCGATCTCAATCGATCTCAAACGAACAGTAGCGCCAAACCGGAGCGTCAGCCCCCGAGGCGCTCCCCCTCCTCCAGCCGCGCGCCCCGGGCCCAGTCGGCGGCCCGCATCTCCTTCTTCCCCTGCGGACGCACCTCCCCCAGCTCCACGTCGTGGCTGCCGGTGCCGACCCGGACGCTGTTCTTGCCCGCCATCGCGACCTCGCCCGGCGCCAGCTCGGCGGAGTCCGGCAGCAGCCGGACCGGCCCGGTGACCTTCAGCCGCTCGCCCCGGAACTCCGTCCAGGCGCCCGGCGCCGGCGCGCAGCCGCGCACGACCCGGTCGATCCGCAGCGCGGGGTGGCTCCAGTCGATCCGCGCGTCCTCGACGGTGATCTTCGGCGCGAGCGTGACGCCCTCGGCCGGCTGCGGCACGGCGTGCAGGGAGCCGTCCTCGATGCCGTCCATGGTGGCCGCGAGCAGTCGCGCGCCGGAGTGCGAGAGCCGGGTGAGCAGCTCGCCGCTGGTGTCGGCCGGGCGGATCTCCTCGGTGATCACGCCGTAGACCGGGCCGGAGTCCAGGCCCTGCTCGATCAGGAAGGTGGAGGCGCCGGTGACCTCGTCGCCGGCCAGCACCGCGTGCTGGACCGGGGCCGCGCCGCGCCAGGCCGGCAGCAGCGAGAAGTGCAGGTTGACCCAGCCGTACTCGGGGATCTCCAGCGTGCCGGGGCGCAGCAGGGCGCCGTAGGCGACCACCGGGCAGCAGTCGGGCGCGAGTTCGGTGAGCCGGGCGACGAAGTCCGGGTCGCTCGGCTTCACCGGCTTGAGGACCTCGATCCCGGCCTCCTCGGCGCGCTGGGCGACGGGGCTGGCGACCAGCTTGCGTCCGCGCCCGGCCGGAGCGTCCGGGCGGGTGACCACCGCGACGACCTCGTGCCGGTCCGAAGCGAGCAGGGCGTCCAGGGCGGGAACGGCGACCTCGGGGGTGCCGGCGAAGACGAGTCGCATCAAGGGCCTTTCTGCAAAAAGAAGTTCGAGGAGCCGGCGGAACCCGACCGGAGTCGGCGGGGAGCCGGCGGACGTCGACCGAGCCCGGCCGACGTCAGCGGAGATCAGCCGGAACCGGCGGAAGTCAGCGGGCGGAACCGAAGGTGCTGTGCGGCGAGACCTTGACCACCGGAGCCGACCCGCCGTCCCAGTCCGCCTCCCGGATCGCCTTCAGCGCGGCCTTGCGCTGCTCGCGGTCGAGCCGGTCGATGAAGATGATGCCGTCCAGGTGGTCGGTCTCGTGCTGGATGCACCGGGCGAGCAGCTGAGTGCCCTCCAAAGTCACCGGATCGCCGTACATGTTGAAGCCCCTGGCCACCACGCCGTACGCGCGCTTGGTGTCGTAGCGCAGGCCGGGCAGCGACAGGCAGCCCTCGGGGCCGTCCTGCTCCTCCTCGCTCAGCGACAGGTCCGGGTTGATCAGGTGCCCGGTGACGCCGTCCACGTGGTACGTGAACACCCGCAGGGAGACGCCGAGTTGGGGCGCAGCGAGGCCGGCTCCGGGAGCGTCCAGCATGGTGTCGGTGAGGTCGTGGACCAGCTTGCGCAGTTCCTTGTCGAAGGTGGTCACCGGCTTCGCGGTGGACCGCAGAACGGGGTCTCCGAAGAGACGGATCGGCTGGATCGCCACGGGGTACGGGCTCCTGTCCGTAGGGGCGCGGGCTGCGGTCGGCCGCTGGTTCACCCGCCAGTCTATGCAACCCGTACGGCCGTCCGCCGGGGGCTTCCCCCGGGCCCGGATCGGCGGCCGGCACGGCCCGACTGTGCCCAGCCGCGTTACCCCGGCCCCCGCTTCGGCGTTGGTCAAGAGAGATTGACCGGGCCGGGCGCACGGGACACCGCGTGCCGGCCGAGCCGAACCGTACGGAAGGTGGCACGTAGGCCATGGCCGAGCAGATCAACCACGACGCACGGGCGCGGGCGAGCCTGCACCTGCTGGTGCGGGACATCGAGCGGGTGAGGCGGCAGGTCGACGCGCTGCGGACGCTCACCGCTCAACTGGGCAACGTCTACCGTCCGCGCCGACCGAGCACCTCGGCCGGCTTCGTGGTGTACGGGCGGGCGCCGGCGCCGACCGTGCGCCTGGCGCAGGAACTGCGGGAGAGCGTGGAGACCCTGGTGGCGGCGGCGGTCGAGTTCGACCGGGCGCTGGGCTTCTCCTGGGACTCGGTGGGCTCCGCCCTCGGGGTCACCAAGCAGGCCGTGCACCGGCGCTACGGCATGCGCCGCCCGACCAGCGAGCTCCTCGCCGCGAGCGGTGGCGTCCCGGGCCAGAGCCGCCCGGACCGCGTCGACGAGCTGCCCCCGGCCGTCGAGCGCACCGGTCTGGCCACGACCGTCCCGGCGGCCCGCCAGGGCGGCCTGGACCGCAGCAGCCTGGACCGCGGCGCCCTGGAGCGCAGCACGATGGACCGCAGCACGATGGACCGCACCGCGATCGAGCGGGCGACGATCGACCGCACCGCGATCGACCGCGGCCCGATGGAGCGCACCCCCGTCGACCGCGGCACGCCCGACCGCGGCACCCCCGCCGACCGCCCCCAGGCGGACCGACCCGGCATCCCGCTGCGCGGCTGACCGAGCCGCCGCAGCCGGGCCGTCCGGGGCGGGGTGGCCCACTCACCCCGCCCCACCCGCCCACCGGGCCCGAAGCCCACCGGACCACCACCCCCGACCCGACCAAGGCCCAAGCCCCGACCCCGACCCCGACCAAGGCCAAAGCCCCCAGACCCGACCAAGGCCCGGACCAGGCCCCCGAGCAGCGCCCCGGCCGACGCCGCTCAGCCGATGTCCGTCGGATCCACCCGCACCCGCACCGGCTCCGCCGTCCGCAGCGCGATCCGCGCGATCTGCGCCGCCTTGAGCGCCGCCGCCAGCGCCGCCCCCTGCCCGGGCGGCACCCGCAGCAGCGCGCGTTCCTGCTCCTCCCCCCGCAGCGCCGGTACCGGTACCGGCCCGAGCACGTCCGCCCCCTCGGGCAGCCGGATCAGGTTCAGCAGGTCCGTCACCGCCGAGGGGGTCCCGCTCACCGAGGCCATCCGGGAGACCGGCGGGAAGTGCAGCTGGGCCCGTTCGTCCCGTTCCAGCCCGGCGTGCCCCAGCGGGTCCCAGCGCACCAGCGCCTGTACCGGACGGGCCGAGGGCTCGGCCACCACGACCACCGTCCCGCCGTCCGTCGAGGGCCGCACCAGCGCGGCCGCCGCGAGCCAGAGCCGCAGCGTCTCCTCCCCCGCCCGCAGGTCGGGCCGGCCGAGCAGCGCCCAGCCGTCCAGCAGCAGCGCGGCCCCGTACCCGCCGCCGCCCTCCACGACCGGCTCCGCACCGGGTGTGGAGATCACCAGTGAGGGCTCGTCGGGCACGGTGGTGAGCACCGCTTCCCGGCCCGAGGTCCGCACCGGGAGGCGCGGGAACGCCTTGCCGAGTTCCTCCGCCGTCCGCCGGGCCCCGACCACCTGGGCCCGCAGCCGGAAGGACCCGCACTCGGGGCAGTGCCAGTCGTTCTCCGCCTCCCCGCACCAGCCGCAGCACAGCGGGGCGTCCGCCGAGGGCGCCTCCAGCGGCCCTTCGCAGCGCCGGCAGCGCGCGGGGGTCCGGCAGCGCCCGCAGGCCAGCCGGGGCACGTAGCCGCGCCGGGGCACCTGGATGAGCACCGGGTGCCCGGCGGCCAGCGACTCCCGGGCGGCCTCCCAGGCCACCGAGGGCAGCCGGGCGGCCTGGGCGGCGGCGTCCCGGTGCTGGTCCTGGTCGGTGACGGTCCGCACCCGGGGCGCGACCTGCCGCACCGTCTCCCGGTCCGCGACCAGCGGGCGCGCCCAGCCGGTGCTGACCAGCTGGGCGCCCTCCACCGTCACCGCGTGCCCGCCGAGCAGCACCGCCGCGCCCTCCTCGGCGGCGCGCAGCAGCGCCACCTCGCGCACGTGCGGGTGCGGGGCGCGCGGGTCGCTGTGGCTGCCGTCCCCGTCCGACCAGACGACGACCAGCCCGAGGTCCCGGACCGGCGCGAACATGGTGGCCCTGGTCCCGATCACCGCGTGCACCGAGCCGCGGCTCACCGCGAGCCAGCGCTTGTAGCGCTCGCGCGGGCCGAGGTCGGCCTCCAGCGCCACGTGCATCCCGGGGCCGAGCAGTTCGGTCAGGGCCTGGTCGACCCGGGCCACCGAGCGCCCCTCCGGGAGCACGACCAGCGCGCCGCGGCCGCCGGCGAGGGTCGCGGCCACCGCCCGGGCGATCTCGTACGGCCAGCCGGGGCCGGGCAGCGCCGCCCAGACCGCGCGCGGTGCGCCGCCCCCGGCGAGCGCGGCGAGGAAGTCGGGCCCGGCCGGGTAGCGCTGCCAGCCGCCGGGGGCCGGGGCGGCCGGGCGCGGCAGCGGCGGCGGCGAGGGCTCGGCCTCGGCCTTGGCGTGCCGGGGCGGGACGGCCAGCTGGAGCACGTCGGCCAGTGTCCCGGCGTACCGGTCGGCGACGGTCCGGCACAGCCGCAGCAGTTGCGGGGTGAGCACGGGCTCGGGCGAGAGCACCTGGGCCAGCGGGGCGAGCGGTCCGGCGAAGTCGCTCTTCTCCAGCCGGGCGACGATGAACCCGTCGTGCAGTTCGCCGCCCTCGCGCTGGCCCTTCACCACTCGGGCCCCGAAGCGCACCCGCACCCGTACTCCGGGCTGGGCCTCCTCGGCCATGGCGGCCGGCACCTCGTAGTCGAAGAGCTTGTCGATGGTGAGCACGCCCTTGTCCACCACGACCCGGGCCACCGGCAGGTGCTCGGCCCGCTTGGCCCCGTGCCAGGTGCGCGGCTTGGCCCGCTTGACCGTCTCCCGGATGAACGCCAGCTGCTCCGGCTCGGCGGCCCCGTTCTCCCCTGTGCTGCTCATCGCCACCAAGTACTACCAGGTCACACCGACAATGCACCCGCTGGAGCAGGGCCTCGCGCTGGGCCTCGGAGAGGGCGGCAGTCATGTCCGTTTCGGTCAGGCCGGGGGCGACGACGATGCTGGTGATA
>NZ_JBHXTL010000058.1:0-57275 GCF_042677365.1 Kitasatospora sp. NPDC127116 | reverse complement strand
GTGCGGGCGGCTGGCCGCCGCCCACGGCGGGGGTGGTGGGGGGGGCGCGCCCCCCCCCCGGCGGGGCACCGCGCGGGTCACTCCCCGGCGAACCGCTCCCGCAGCTCCACCAGCACCTCCGCCGCCTCCGACAGCCCGGCCGCCTCGCAGCGCGCGATGCCGGCGGCCAGCCGGGCCACCGCCGCCTCGGTGCGACCGAGGTCGCTGCCCTCGATCAGCGCGGCCAGCCGGACGGACTCCGCCCGCGGCGACTCGGCCCGCTCGCCGCCCGCCTCGTACTCCGGGACGGAGCGCTCGGCCTCGGCCAGCGCCTCCTCGTACCGCCCCGCGACGGCCAGCGAGCGCGCCCGCTCGTAGTGCGAACCACCGCGCAGGTACCAGGAGTTGTACTCCTCGCCGCCCTGTTCGGCCGCCTCTCCGACCGCGTCCGCCTCGGCCAGCAGGGCGAGCGCCGCCGCCAGCCCCTCCGCGCCCTGCTCCCGCATCGTCATCCGGGCCAGCTCCCGCAGGGTGGCCGCCAGCTGGTCCACCTGCGGGGCCTTGCCGTGCGCCTCGCGGGCGCGGGCCAGCGCCGCCTCGGCGGCGTCCGGGCGCTCCGCCCGGGCGAGCGCCAGGGTGGCCTCGCAGGCGACCATGGTGTGGGTCTCCTGGTCCTCCCAGCCGGCCACCAGATCGGCCAGCCGCAGGTACTCCTCGGCGGCGTCCCGGTGCTCCTCCAGCTCGGACAGCCCCCGGGCGAGGTCCAGCCGGGCCTGGGCGAGCATCCGCACGTCCAGCCGGGCCGCCGACGCGTCCAGCAGCACCGACTCCAGCACGGCCACCGCGTCCGCCGCCCGCCCGGTGTCGCGCAGCACGTCGGCCAGCTGCATGCGCACCCGGGCGGCCTCCTCGACCGCCTCGGCGCCCTTGCGGTCGTAGCGCGCGGCCGCCTCCGACAGCGCGCGGACGGCGCCGCCGAGGTCCCCCACCTGGAGGCAGCCGTGGCCGAGCATCATGTACGTCGGCGCGTACGGGTAGGAGTCGTCGCCCCAGCGCACGGCCTCGGCCAGCGCCCGGTGGAACACCTCGACCGCCTGGCCCGGCTCGCGGCCCTGCAGCAGCACCTGGCCCAGCAGACCGAGCACCCGCGGGGTGTGCCAGGGCAGCTCGGCGGCGTCCAACTGGGCCAGCACCTCGCGCAGTTCGGCCTCCGCCTCGGCCAGCAGGCCCTTCCGGGCGGCGGCGTCGGCGGTGTACTGCCGGGAGGTGGCGGCCCGCCGCTCGGAGCCGAGCTCCACGGCCGCGCGCCGGTAGGCCCCGACCACCGCCTCGAAGCGCTCGGCCACCTCGTCGGCGGGCTCGGGCAGCGTCTCGACCAGGTCGTGGTGGGCGGCGTAGGCGCGGGTCTGAAGCACGATCAGGTAGTCGTCGTCGGTCAGTTCGCCGCCGGCGCGCAGCTCCTCGGCCCGCGCCAGCGCCGCGTCGAGCGCCGCCCAGTCGGCCCGCCGGCCGCTGTGCCCGGTATCCGCGCCCGCATCCGCATCCGCATCCGCATCCACGCTGCGACCCGAGCCGCCCTCGCCCTCGTCGCTCTCGTGCCCGGCGCCCTCGTTCGGGGTGCCCTCGCCCCCGGCGCTCTCGTCGTCCAGGTCCGCGATGAGGGTCCGGGCCCGGCACATCAGCGCCGACCCGGCCAGCCCCGCCTGCTCGAACAGCTCGGCGGCGGCCAGCAGCCCGGCCTTGCCCTCGGCGTACGCGTCCCGCTGGAGCGCCTCGTGGGCGCGCTGCTCGGCGAGTTCGGCGCGCAGCCGCTCGGGGCCGCCCAGCTCGGTGCTCCGCGGGTGGACGAAGTCCGCGGCCCCGGCGCGCTCGGCGACCCGTTTCCACAGCCGGTCGGCGTCCGGGTGGCCGAG
The DNA here is from genome assembly GCF_042677365.1 of Kitasatospora sp. NPDC127116. Lineage (NCBI taxonomy): Bacteria > Bacillati > Actinomycetota > Actinomycetes > Kitasatosporales > Streptomycetaceae > Kitasatospora > Kitasatospora sp. NPDC127116. The sequence continues at coordinate 55,383 of NZ_JBHXTL010000058.1, read as the reverse complement.
CACCTCCAGCTCGCGGGCCCGCAGCACCAGGGCGGTGAAGTCCTCCGGCTCCGGCTCGACCGTCCGGCGCGGCGCGGGCGCGACGACCGGGGCGTCGGACAGCCCCGGCGCGGCGACGGCCCGCACACCCAGTGCCAGCGGCTCGGCGAGCAGCGGCTCGACGGCCAGCCGGGCGCGCCGCTCGGCGCCGACCGCGCCGGTGCCGTTGCGGGCGTCGAAGCGGGCGGCCAGCGCGTCGGCCTCGGTGCGAACGTGGGCCAGCAGGGAGTCCACCGTCCAGGTGGTGCCCGCCGGGCCGCTCACCGCGAGTTCGCCGTGGCCGGCCCCGGCCAGCAGGGCGAGCAGCACCTCGACGCCGGTCAGGAAGCCCAGCCGGGCGGCGGGTTCGCCGGTGACCGCGAACAGGTCCCGGTTCTCGGCGAGCAGCTCCAGGCCGCGCGGCTCGTTGCCGGACAGCGCGCAGAACTCGATGTGCAGGCCGACGGCGTTCAGCATCGAGGCCTTGCCCCGGGCGAAGCGGTAGCCGGAGAGGTGGCCGGAGCGGGCCTCGTCCAACCGGCCCCGGCGCAGCTGCGCGAGCAGGGCGGTGGCCTGGCTGAGGTAGGGCTCCTGCTCGCAGCCGCTGCGGCCGTCCAGCACCGGGGCGATCACCTCCAGCGCCCGGGCGTCGTCCCCGGCGGCGATGAAGTGCCGGGCGCGGGCGCGGGTCTCGCAGGCGTGGCAGTCGCTCAGCTCGGAGCGCGGGCGGGCCGCCCACAGCTCGTAGGCGTCCTGCACGTCGAGGCCGGTCTGCACGGCCAGGTGGTAGCGCTGGGCGTAGTACGGCTGGAGGTCGTGGCCGGCCGTGCGGTAGCGGTCGCGCAGCTCGGTGTGCCAGCGCCGGATCGCCGCGAGCGGGACGTCCGGGGTGTCCTTGAGCGCGTCGGCGACCCACTTGAAGCGCCAGAGCACCTGGCGCCGGGCCCATTCGCCGAAGCCGTCCGGGTCGGTGTCCCAGAGCTTGAGGATGCGGGCGAAGACGACCGGGCTCTTGCTGCGCTCGCCGTCGTACTCGTAGGCCTCCATCAGCTCCAGCAGGGCCATCGAGCGGATCCCGGTGTCCTCGAACTGCTCGGCGGCGTCGACGAGTTCCTCGGCCGTGACGGTCCTGGTCCGGCCGTACGGGCGGGCGTCGTTCTCGCGCAGCGCGGCCATCACCGCGTCGGGGGTGTCCAGCATCACGCCTCCTTGTCGCCTTCGGGGGTGCCCGCCGCCTCGTGGCCGAGCATGGCGTGGTCCAGCAGGCTGATGAACGAGCGGTTGAGCAGGGCGGACTCGCTGGCCTTGAGCGGGCGGCGGGTCATCAGCACGGCCTGCCCGTACAGCGCCTCGACGGCGGTGACGGCCAGCTCGCGGCTGGTGACGGTGGCGGCGCGGCGCACCAGCGGGTTGAGGTGGTTGAGCACCAGTTGGGCGCGGGGCACCTCGGCGCGCAGCGAGCCGAGGATGTCCGCCCACAGCCCGTCGGCCTCGTCGGCGAGCTGGGCCCTGGTGCGCTCGTGCCGGGCCTCCCGGTTGTCGAGCAGCAGGGCGGGCGCGTTGGTCGGGTGGAAGCTGCGCAGCGCGACGTCGCAGTCGAACCGGCCGACGACCTCGCGGGCGATCGCCAGGAAGGCGTTGGCGGCCAGCTCGACGGCCGGGTCCACGGTGTCCAGGTGCGCGGTGACGGTGCCCGGGTCGAGGTCGGAGACCGAGACGCCGGGCCGGATCTCGGGCAGCCGGTGGACCAGGTCGTGGTCGTAGGTGTAGCCGCCGTTGACCACGCCGAGCCCGGCCGCGGCGGCGATCGGGGCGACCTGGCGGAACTCCTCGACCGTACGGGTCACCAGCACCGTCGGGTGGCTGCGGGCGAACTCGTCCAGGGTGACGTTGCCGTCGGTGGTCTCGAACGGCAGCCAGGGCAGCATCATCCGCAGCAACTCGTCGTCGTAGCGGGCGAGTTCCTTGACGGCCAGGTGGTGGACGGAAAGGAAGCGGTGCAGCAGCGCCGGGTCGCTCGCGGACAGGCCGGTCAGCCAGTCGCGGATCCGGGCGCCGAGCGCGTCCCGGACGGCGGCCAGCGTCTCGTCGGCGTACAGGCCCTCGCGGGAGGCGGTCGGGCGCAGCCCGTCGGTGTCGACGACGCAGCGGACGAAGAAGGCCCAGTCCGGCAGCAGTTCGTCGGCCTGGTCGGAGAGCAGCATGCCCTTGAGGTGCACCCGGTGGCCGTTGCGGCGCGAGGGCGGGGCGGCGTCCGGCAGCACGTACGCGACGCCGCGCAGGCCGACCAGCGGCAGGTCCAGCTCGATGGTGTCGAGCGGGGTGAAGTCGAAGGCGGCGCGGCAGTACTCGGTGAGCGCGTCGCGCCTGGCCAGCGGGGAGGCGTGGCGCTCGGCCCACGGCGGGGTGCGGTTGACCCGGTGCTCGGTGCCGGCGGCGTCGATCACCGTGACGTCGTGGCGCAGCAGGCTGCCGAAGTCCCGGGCGAGGGTGAGGACCCGGCCGGGGCGGGTCCACTCGGCGGCGTCGGCGCGCGGGGCCAGCGTGACGGTGGTGCCCGGCTCGGGCTTGGCCGAGGCGGGCAGCGTGCGGATGGTGTAGCTGCCGTCGGAGCTGCCGCGCCACTCGATCACCGGGGCGTCCGGGGTGGCGGCGGAGCGGGTGACCACGGTGATCTCGTCGGCGACCACGAAGCAGGCGAGCAGGCCGATGCCGAACTGGCCGATGAAGTCGCCGCGGGCCTTGGCCAGCCCGGCGCCGTCGAGCCGGCCGTCGGCGTCGCGCTTGGAGCTGCGGCCGATGGTGGCGAGGAAGGTGTGGACGTCCTTCTCCGTCAGGCCGATGCCGGTGTCGGTGACGGACAGCTCGTCGTCGGCGCGGACGGTGATCCTGGCCGGCGCCTCCGGGTCGAGGGCGCGGCGGGCGGAGATCGCGTCCACCGCGTTCTGCAGCAGCTCGCGCAGGTAGACCCGCGGGCTGGAGTAGAGGTGGTGGGAGAGCAGGTCCACCAGACCGCGCAGGTCCACCTGGAAGGTGTGCGCACTCGTCGGGTTGTCGGTAGGGGACACCGGAGGCTCTTTCGATCGCGGGGTGGATGACGGTGGTGGGATGTGGGTGCGGGTGCGGGTCGATACCGGCACCGGCACCGGCACCGGTACGCCTCAGCGCCAGTACGAGGTGCAGCGGTCGCGGTGGGCGCGGAAGGCCTTGACCGGATTGCCCGACAGGTAGTGCCAGGGCGATTCGGTCACGAAGCCGTCCAGCGCCTCGAACAGCAGGCGCGCGGTCTTCGGCTGGTCGGCGAGGGAGAAGGCCATCGCGAAGGTGTTGAAGGCGCCCTGCCAGCCGCGCGCCGGCACGAAGGCCGGGTGCAGGACGGACCGGAAGGCCGCCTCCTGCAGCCCCGCCACCACGGCCGGACTGGTCAGGTAGGCGCGGTCCTCGCCGTCCGGGAGGGCCAGCCAGTGCTCCAGGTGCGCGACCGCGACCAGCTCACCGAGGCGGCTGCCCTCCGGGGCCGCGAGCATCACGGAGCGGGCGAACTCGTGCATCTCCTCGTGCGAACCGCCCCACTTGGCGCTCAGCTGCTGCAGCCTGACCCAGTGCGAGGCGGAGTTCCCGGGCGCGCGGCGCACCGCGGCCTCGAAGCGGCTGGTGGCGACCTCCGGGCCGAGCGAGGCCCCGAGGGCGCTGGTCTGCAGGAACCGCCAGGGGGCGTGCCAGGACGGCTCGCGCTCGGCGACCTCCAGCAGTTGCTCCTCGGCGACCTCCAGCCGCTCGTGGAACACCTTCCACCGCTCCTCGGTGACGTCCTTGGCCCGGGCGCCCGTCCGGGCCTCCCAGCCCCAGTCGATGTGCCGGGCACCGGACAGCAACAGCAGCAGCGTGTCGTCCGGGGTGTCGGCCAGCGCGCGGGACGTCCACTGCTCGACCCGGGGCACGTCGGCTATCGCCCCGACCAGGAAGGTCAGGTCCTCGCCCTCGGCGGCGGCCAGCGCGGGGCGCAGCGCGGCCCAGTCCCCGTCGGCGGCCTGGCGGAGCGCCAGACGCACCGACTCGTCCCCGTACGCCGGGTCGAGCCGCGGCTCGGCAGCACCGGCCGGCGCGGCCGATCCGGCTCCCCGCCGGCCGAAGCCGAACCCGAGCCCGCGCCGCTCGGCCCGGTCCTCCGCGCCCTCCCCGCCGGAGCGGCGTCGGAACAGCGGCATGTCTGGCCCCCTCGAACGTCATCGGTATCTTTCGCATGGCCGCACAGTGGCCACGAGATAGGTACATATCACGGTCGACTGACATCCGTTTCCCCAGCCCAGCGCCCCGCCCGTGCGGAGAGGGGCCCCTCAGCCCACGCCCGGCCCGGCGTCCGGCGCCTTCCCGGCCTGGGCCTGCTCGATCCGCTTGACCAGCATCACCGCGAACTTCCGCGTCGCGGCCACGTCCACCGGACCGCCCTCGCTGGTCACGCTCGCCACCACGGTGCCCGAGCGCACCACGATGCCGACGCCCTCGCCCTCGGCCAGCGGCCCCTGGAACGCCTGGCTCTCGCTGCCCAGCACCGGGGTGTCGACCTTCTTGAACGGCCCGGCGGCGTACGAGGCGTAGCTCTCCTTCAGCCGCTGCGCCGCCGCGTCCCGGCTGGGCAGGGTGTCCACCAGGAAGCGGACGACCACGTCCCCCGAGGAGAACCGGACCGACCCGCTGAGCGGCTTTCCGGCGCAGGAGGCGGCGGCGGCACCGGTGCAGGTGACCTTGTGGTCGGCCGTGTCGACCTTCCGCTTCTCCTCCTCCCAGCCGGCCATCGCCTTGGCGTCCGGCAGCACCTGCCCGACCACCTTGTCGTCCAGCAGCGCCACCTCCAGGTCCCCGCGCGGCACCTCCACCGCGGCCGGGGCCGGTGCGGAGGCGGGCGCCGAACCCGCCCCGGGCGCCCCGGCGTCCGACCCGCTCGGCGCGGGCGCGGGCGCAGCCGCGGACGCCCCGGCCGTACCCGTCGACGCCGCCGCCGGACCGGACGCGGACGAACCCGCGGCCGCCGCCCCGCCGACCCCCTTCGACCCCCCGGAGGAGCACCCGGCCAACACGCCCGTCAGCACCCCCGCCGCCGCCACCGCGGCAAGCACCCGCCGACCACCCATCCCCGTCGCCCTCCCTAGACCTGTCAGTGATCCCTCAAGATAGCGACCGCCCCGCCCGCGAACGCCGACGGGGCGGCGACCTGTCGGTCACCGCCCCGTCGTACTGCTCGTCGTACTGCCCCGTCGTCCTGCCCTACCGGTGGATCAGACCGCCGGAACCGGGAAGGTCGGGAACTCGACGCCCGAGATGTACTGGACGACCCGGATCACCTGGCACGAGTAGCCGAACTCGTTGTCGTACCACAGGTAGAGGATCGCGTTGTCGCCCTCGACCTTGGTCGCGCCGGCGTCCACGATCGAGGCGTGGCGCGAGCCGATGAAGTCGCTGGAGACGGCGTCGGGCGAGTCGGTGAAGTCGATCTGGCGCTTCAGCGGCGAGGTCAGCGAGACGTTCCGCAGGTACTCCAGGACGTCCTCGCGGTTGGTCTCCCGCTTGAGCTGGAGGTTGAGGATCGCGATGGAGACGTCCGGCACCGGGACGCGGATCGAGCTGCCGGTGATCTTCGCCTGGAGGTCCGGCAGGGCCTTGGCGACGGCCGAGGCGGCACCGGTCTCGGTGATCACCATGTTCAGCGGCGCCGAGCGGCCGCGGCGGTCGGCCTTGTGGTAGTTGTCCAGCAGGTTCTGGTCGTTGGTGAACGAGTGGACGGTCTCCACGTGGCCGCGGAGCACGCCGTACTCGTCCTCCATCGCCTTCAGCGGCGGGACGATGGCGTTGGTGGTGCAGGAGGCGCAGGACAGGATCTGCTCGTCCGGCTTGATCGTGTCGTGGTTCACGCCGTGCACGATGTTCGGGACGTCGCCCTTGCCCGGCGCGGTCAGCACGACCTTGGCGATACCGGGGCGCAGGTGCTTCGACAGGCCCTCGCGGTCGCGCCAGCGGCCGGTGTTGTCGATCAGGATCGCGTCCTTGATCCCGTACTCCGTGTAGTCGACCTTGGTCGGGTCGTCGGAGTAGATCACCGTGATCTCGTTGCCGTTGGCGATGATCTTGTTGTTCGCCTCGTCGACGGTGATCGTGCCCTGGAACTGGCCGTGGATGGAGTCACGGCGCAGCAGCGAGGCGCGCTTGACCAGGTCGTCGCCGCCGCTGTTGCGCACGACGATGGCCTTCAGCCGCAGGCCGTTGCCCGAGGCCTTCTCGACCAGCAGGCGGGCGACCAGCCGGCCGATGCGGCCGAACCCGTACAGCACGACGTCCTGCCCGGACCGGCGCTCCAGCTTGTTCTCGCCGGTGGCACCGACGACGGCCTGGGCGGTGAACTCCGCCACCGACAGGCCGCGGTCGTCCGCCTTGTACGTCGCGGCGAGCATGCCGAGGTCGATCTGCGAGGGGCCGAGGTCCAGGGCGGTCAGTGCCTCCAGGAACGGCATCGTCTCGGTGACCGAGAGCTCCTCGCCGGCTATCTGCCGGGCGAAGCGATGCGTCTTGAGGATGCTGACCACCGACTTGTTCACCAGGGAACGGCTGTGGAGCAGAACGGTGACGTCCCTCTCCCGGTGCAGCCGCCCGATGATCGGGATCATCGACTCCGCGATCTCCTCGCGGTTCTTCCAGTCCGTGAACACGTCGTCGTTGACAGTCACAAGTCCATCTTTCGAGCTGAGGGTGTTGCCCACATGGTAGCTTCGCCCGCCCGCGCCCCGACCGCCGGTCCCTCCCCGGCCCCTCCCGCCCGAGCCCCCGACCTGCGCGTTCACCCCACCCCCGCCCCCGAAGGTGATCACCGCCACCCTCACCCGGCGGCTCCGCCCGGGAGGACCGGCTCTCCGCGGACCGACTCAGGCGCCCTCTCCCAGGGCAGCCGTCAGCCGGTCACGCAGGCGCAGCGCGGCCGGGTCGGTGAAGCCGCCGAGCAGTGACAGCGCCTCACGCCTGTGTTCCCGCGCGATGTCCGCTCCCCCTCCCATGGCGTCCAGCGCCTCGGAGAGTCGGCAGAGGGCCACGGCCCACTGCCACCGGTCGCCCAGCTCGCGGTGCACGGCGACGGCACGGCGATGGAACTCGCTCGCCTCCTGGGCCCGGCCGAGTTCGCGGTACGTCAGACCGGCGCCGTCCCAGGCGAGTGCTTCGCGGCTGCGGTCGCCGAGACTTCGTTGCAGGACGGCGGCACGCTGGTACGAAGCGAGGGCATCGGTGAAGCGGCCTGCCGCCCGTTGGGCATGTCCGAGCTGCGTCAGCCAGTGTGCCTCCGCGACGGCGTTGTCGAGGTCCACCGCGAGGTCGACGGCTCGCTGAGCGCTTTCCAGTGCCTCGCCCGTCCGGCCGCCTTCGAGCTGGATCCGGCTGAGGACGCTCAGCGCGTTGCCCTCGGCCCGGAGGTCGGCAGCCTCGCGGAACGACTCCAGGCCTGCTCGGGCCACCCGCTCCGCGTCCGCGAGTAGACCCAGAGCCGCCCGGACCTCGGCGAGATTGACCGCCGTCCGGGGCTCCCAGTAGGTGTCCCCGAGGGCCCGGAACAGCTCACGGGCTCTCTCGAAAGCCTCCTGGGCGCCCGGCAGCAGGTTCCTGCGCAACCGGAGAAGGCCGAGTCCGTTGAGGGTCAGGGCTTCGCCTTCCGGATCGCCGAGCTCACGGCGGACGGCAAGTGCGGCCTCGTACTGCTCGGCGGCCTGATCCAGGTGGCTGGACTGGGTGTACGCCATGCCCAGGCTCTCGTGAAGTTCCGCCTGCGCGTGCCGCTCGTCCCGGCGCCGCGCGGCCTCCAGGCCCAGGAGGGAGGTCTCGAACCAGTCCTGGAAGGTGTTGCGCTGCATGTAGAAGGCGCGGAGGACGATGGCGAGTCGCCACACGTGTTCGTCCAGGCCCAGGGCGGCCGCGGTCCGCACGGCCGACGCGAGGTTCTCCCGCTCCGCCTCGAACCAGTTCGCCGCGGCGACGTCGTCCTCGAAGCGCGCGGCCTGCACCTCCGGATCGAGTGGGGCAAGCTCGACACGGGGCTCGTGGGGAGCGACGCGCACTTGGGCGGCGTCGGCCGCGTGGAGGTACCAGGCCAGCACCCGCCCGACCGCCCGCTCGCTCTCCTCCGGCTCCTGTTCTCGCTTCACCTGGTCGACGGCATAGGCGCGCAGCAGGTCGTGGAACCGGTAGCGGTCCGGCGCGGTCTGCTCGACCATGTGCGTCGCGACCAGCCCGTCGAGCAGGCGGCCCGCCTGCCGGACACTGCTCGCCACCAGCGCGGCAGCGGCCGCGGTACTGAACTCACCGGTCGGATGGAGGCCGAGCATGCGGAAGAGCCGTGCGGCACCGGCGGGCAGGGCTCGGTACGACCAGGCGAAGACGGAACGAACCGCCTCCGGATCCTCCTCGTCGGCGCTGGACAGCGCGTCCCACAGGCTGGACTCGTCGCGCAGGTCCTGGATCAGGTCGTTCAGCAGCATCCGAGGCCGGCCGGCCGCGCGTTCGGCCGCGATGCGCAGGGCGAGCGGCAGACGGGCACAGAGGCGGGCCAACTGCGCGAGCTCGTCCGGGTCGTCCCCCCTGCGGTAGTCCGCCGTGACCGCGCGCAGCAGTTCGACGGCGTCATGCTCCGCCAGGACCTCCAGGGTCAGGTGTCGGGCCCCCTCACGCACGCCGAGGCCCGAGAGACGGTGCCTGCTGGTCACCACGACCAGGCATCCGGGAACACCGGGCAGCAGCGGACGGACCTGGGCGGCGCTCGAGGCGTTGTCCAGGACGATCAGCATCCGGCGATCGGCCACCAGGGATCGATAGGTCGATGCCATGGCCTCGGGGTCGGTCGGTATCGCCGCCGTCGGTACGGCGAGCGCACGCAGGAACCGTTCCAGCACGTGTGCGGCGGCCACGGGCTCCTGCGGGTCGTAGCCGTGCAGGTTCGCGTACAACTGCCCGTCCGGGAACCTCTCGCGAACGGCATGCGCCCAGTGCAGGGCCAGCGAGGTCTTGCCGACCCCGGCGGTGCCGGTGAGCACCAGGACCTGGGCTGCGGGCGACCGCTCGGCCAGGAGGCGATCCATGGCCTCCTGTTCCACGGTCCGGTTGACGAACCCGCGGACGTCCGTGGGCAGTTGCCACGGAACGGGTTCGCCGTGCCGGGCGGCGGCCGGCGGCGCGGCGTGGATGTGGACGGGCCCCTGGATGTCCCGCGCCTGCACGACATGCCCGGTGGAGGACCCCGACAGCGAGGAGCTGACCCTGCCCGGGGACGGCTCGGGGACCTCTCGTTCCACTCCTCAGCGCTCCGCCGGCATCCGCGCCATGAACGTCCCGATGTCCTCGCCCCGGTCGTACAGGCGGGCGACGAACTCCGCGACCCGTTCCCTGGCCGCGCGGTCCACGTAGCGGATCGCACCGGCCAGGGTGCCGGCCTCGTCGTACGAGATGTCGTAGACGGTGTCCGGCCCCAGTGTGACGAGTTCCGGGAACAGCGCGTCACGTTCGTACGGCGCGATCAGCTCGGGGCCGATCACGCGGATCAGTTCGCCGCACTCGGCCCGCACCCGCAACAGCCGCAGTTCCCATGCCAGATAGGGAGTGAGCGGGAACTCGACGACGCGAACGCGCAGCAGCCGGCAGGCGTGGTCGGCGGCCAGCCGGGAGAGCCGGAGGAGTTCGTCGCGCCTGGCCTCGATCAGCTCCAGGGCCTTCGGGCGGTCCCCCTCCAGATGGGCGCGCCAGCTGGCGTCCTCGGGCTCCTGGAAGTCCTGTCGCCGTTCCAGCTTCCACGAGTCGTAGCCGTCGACCGCGAAGTCCCGTTGGCGGAAGTCGGCCCGGTATTCGGCAAGGGGGAGCCGGTCACCCGGCACGCCACCGAGAAGGTCACGCATCGGGCAGATCCGCCTTCGCGGAGAGCAGCGTGATCCGGGGGATCACCACGAGCCGCTCGTGCTCGTTGATCACCGCACCCTCGGGGAGTCCGGTCCGGTAGGCCTCGGTGAGGTCCCGCCCGATGACGGCGATGTCGCCGTTGTCGAGCTCCCAGATGTCGGGGCAGCCGTCCCGGCCGCCCGTGGTGCCCAGTTCGGTCGGCGACTTGCCCAGGCGCCGGGTCAGCTCCGCGTCGGGATCGGCCTCCCAGGGCTGGCTCATCATGCCTCCACAGGGTCGCGTGAGCGCTCGGCTACACACCGTACAAATCCGCTCGGCTCCGCGTCAATGAATTACCCGCCGGAGCCGACTGCCGCACCATGCCCGCACCCTGTCCGCCGGTGCCGGGCGCACCGCTCCGCGCGCGACCGGCAGGCCGGTGCACGCCGGTTCGGGTCGTTGTGGCGCGGCTCGGGTTCGGCGGGCACGCCCGGCCCGGCCATTCCGCTCGATATCCGCCGCGAAAGAGACCCGGCCCGAACGGCCGGGGTTCTTTCGCGTCCTCCCGAGGTTCCACCCGCGGGCTCCGGAGCCCCCACTTCGAGTGATCGACAAGGCCAGTACAGTAAGCGCACCACCCGTCCGACCGAGGCGCAAGGGGGCCCGCGTGGCGACGCTGGGTATGCACCGGGACTTTCTGCTGGAGTTCGCGGCACTGGAGAAATCCGTGCAGCGCAGGGTCTTCGACGTGTTCGAGAAGTTCACCGGAGCGACGCACACCGGCGCGCATCTGGAGAAGCTCACCCACCAGCGGGACCCGCGGATCCGGACCATACGGATCACCGACTTCTGGCGCGGAGTGGTCCTCAAGGCCGACCGGGGCGACGGGTACATGCTGCTGAAGGTGCTCCCCCACGACAAGGCGAACGACTGGGCGTACAAGCACCGGGCCTCGGTGAACGCCGCCACCCAGGGCGTCGAGATCCGCAACGACGTCGCCCTGGAACGCGCCACCGAGTCGCTGCGGGCCCTGGCCCCCGACGAACCCCGGAGGCTCTTCGCCGACCGCTCCGACAAGGTCCTGCGCAGCCTGGGCATCGAGGAGGAGATCCTGCCGATCATCCGGCTGCTTCCGGACGAGGCCCATCTGGAGGCGCTCCACCGGGTCCTGCCGGAGCAGCAGTTCGACGTTCTGATCGGCCTCGCGAGCGGGATGGAACCGGCCGACATCGACCGTGAGATCGTCCAGGCGTACGCGCGGGCGGCGGCTCCGGTGAACGCCGCGCAGCCCGAGGACGGGCTGGTCTCGGCGATGGCCCACGCGCGCGGCCGGGTCGCCCTGGTGTCCGGCCCCGAGGAACTGCGGGAGATCCTGGAGCGCCCGTTCGACGTGTGGCGGATCTTCCTGCACCCGGCCCAGTACCGGATCGCCTACCGGGAGTCGTACAACGGGCCCGCCCGGGTGACCGGCGGCCCCGGGACCGGGAAGACAGTGGTGGCCCTGCACCGGGCCTACCACCTGGCGCGCCGGCTGCCGCCGGACGCACCTGACGGATCGATTCTGCTGACCACCTTCACCAAGGACCTCGCCGGCGAGCTCGAACGCTGCCTCACGCTGCTCATCACGGACGAGCGGATCAGGGCGAAGGTCCGGGTGGTCACCGTCGACGCGCTGGCGAACGAGGTGCTCCGCCGCTCGCGGGGCGGCGCCCCACTGAAGATCGTCTTCAACCAGCGCGCGGTCCTCGCCCGCTGGGGCCGGATCGTCCGCCGGCTCGGGATCGACCTCACCGACGTCTTCCTGGACCAGGAGTGGCGGCAGGTCGTCCTGGCCCAGGCGATCGAGAGCCCGGAGCAGTACCTGAAGGCACCCCGGTCCGGCCGCGGTACGGCCCTCGGTCCGCTGCAGAAGGCCCAAGTGTGGCGTGCGGTGGCCGCGTTCGAGGACGAGCTGCGACAGGCCGGGGAGTTGACGTTCCTGCAGGTCTGCGCGCAGGCCGCGCGGGCGCTCGACGAACAGGACGACCGCCCGTTCCGGCACGTGGTGATCGACGAGGCGCAGGACCTGCACCCCGCGCAGTGGAGGTTCCTCCGCGCGATCGTCGCGTCCGGACCGGACGACCTGTTCCTCGCCGGCGACCCGCACCAGCGGATCTACGGGAACAAGGTCTCGCTGCGCTCACTCGGAATCCAGGTCGTCGGACGGTCCTCCCGACTGCGGGTCAACTACCGGACCACGCACGAGATCATCAGCTGGTCCGCGTCCCTGCTCACCGGCGAGCGGCCCGACGACATGGACGGCGGCGAGGACTCCCTCGTCGGCTACCACTCGACCCTGCACGGCGCGCACCCCGAGGTGCACGGCCACGTCGACAAGGCCGACGAGATCCAGGACCTCGTCGCCCGGATCGCGGCGTGGACCGCGTCCGGCGTCGCCCCGGAGGACATCGGCGTCGCCGCCCGGACCGCCCAGCTCGGCCGCGAGATCGCCCAGGCCCTGGAGCAGGCCGGGACGCCCGCCTACGTGCTCGGCAACGCACCGTCCCCGGGCGTGCGGGTCGGGACCATGCACCGGATGAAGGGCCTGGAGTTCCGCTGCGTCGCCGTGGTGGGCGTGAGCGACGGCCTGGTGCCCATGCGCAGCGCGATCACCCCGGTGGACACCGACCCGCTGCAGCACCAGGAGGACCTCAGCGGCGAGTTGAGCCTGCTCTTCGTGGCGTGCACGCGCGCACGCGAGGCCCTCAGCGTGTCCTGGCACGGCACACCGAGCGTCTTCCTCGAACCGGTCGTCCCGGCGCAGTTGCTCGCACGGTGACCCGCGGCGCCCCGGGCGACGCCTCCTCGACGAATCGCTCCGGGTGGTCGATCGGCCCGGAAGTTGCCCGGGGCCCGGAGGGGTGGGGTAATGGGAGGCGGCCGGTGTTCGAGCGTGTGACGAGCAGCCCCGGGAGCGTGGGATGAGCGGTGGGCCGGAACCGATCAGTGCCGAGGGCCTGCGTGCGGTGCAGGAGGACCTGGCGCAGTTGCGGGAGGAGCGGGGGAAGGTGGCCGCGACGCTGCGCGGGCTGGAACCGGTGGGGGACCGGGCGGATGCGGCGGACGAGTTGCAGCGGGCGTCGGAGGTGACCCGGCTGGACCGGCGGATCGCCGAGCTGGAGGCGCGGCTGCGGGAGGCCGAGGTGGCCGGGGAGCCGTCCGCGCGGGTGGTGGGGGTGGGATCGACGGTCACCGTGCGGTTCGACGACGGCACGGAGGAGACGGTCGAGATCTCCGAGCTGGCGGAGGAGCGGGACCTCACCCTGGTGACCTTCGACAGTCCGCTCGGGAAGGCGCTGCTCGGGCGGCATGCCGGGGAGACGGTGAACTACGAGACGCCGGCCGGCGCGGCCAGCGCGGTGGTGCTGTCGGTGGGCGGCACGGAATAGCCGGCACGCGATAGCCGGGGCGGAACAGCCGGGGCGGAACAGCCGGGGCGGAACAGCCGGGGCGGAATAATCCGAACGGAATATTCGGAACGGAATTCCCGGTCGCACTTTCGGGATGTCCGGCAGGCTTTCCGGACACCCGGCAAAGTGGGATATCCGTCGAATCTCCGATAGGCGCCGCCTATCGGCTCACAGGATTCACTTCTTTGACGCCCCGCGGCGACGGACCGCACACTGGACTGCGGAAATCCAGGAATGGCCGGAAAGCCGGAAACGGGGCAGGACAGCGCATGGGCGGTACCGACGGAATGCCCGCGCCCCGCACCGCCCGCTGGCTCCCGGCGGCCGCCGCCGTCGCCGTCGCCGCCTGGGGCGCCAACCAGTTCACGGCGCTGGCCACCGTGTACCGGGCGCGCACCGACTGGTCGGCGCTCTCGCTGGCCGCGATGTTCTCGGTCTACCTGCTCGGTCTGCTGCCCGGTCTGCTGCTGGGCGGGCCCGCCGCGGACCGGTACGGCCGGCGGCGGACGGTGCGCGGCGCGCTGGGCCTGTCCGCCGCCGCCAGCGTGGTGCTGGCGCTGCCGGACGAGCCCTCGGTGTACGCCGCCCGGCTGGCCACCGGCTTCGCGGCCGGGCTGGTCTTCCTGGCCGGGACGGCCTGGCTGCGCGAGCTCTCCGGGCCCGCCGTCCCGCCCGAGCGGGGCGCCCGCCGGGCGATGTACGCCACCGGTACGGGCTTCGCGGCGGGCGCGCTGGCCTCCGGGGTGATCGCCGAGTGGCTGCCCGGCCCGACGGTGCTGCCCGCCCTCGCCCATGCGCTGGGCTGCCTGCTGGTGCTGCGGGCCACCCGCGGACTCCCGGAGACCGCCCGGAGCCACGGCAACGGCAGCAACGGCAGCGGTAACAGCAGCGGCAGCGGCGGCGGCAACGGCGGGAGCAACAACGGCAGCGGACCGGCGGCCGTCCACCACCCCCGGTTCCGCGCCGTCCGCCACCCCCGGTTCCGCTACGTGGTCCTGCCCGCCAGCCCGGCCGTGCTCGGCGCCGCCACGGTGGCGTACGTGGTGCTGCCGCCGCTGGTCGCCGACCGGGTGCCCGGCTACGCGCCGCTGTTCAGCGGCCTGGTCGCGGCGCTGACCCTGGCCACGGGCGTGGTCGCCCAGCCCTTCGCCGCCCGGCTGGACGACGCGGACAGCGCCCGGGCCACCCTCACCGCGATGGCCACGGTGATCGCCGGGCTGCTGCTCGGCGCCCTCGCCGCCGACCTCGACTCGGTGGGCCTGGTGGTGGCCGCCGCCCTCGTCCTCGGCACCGGGTACGGGCTGACGCTCGGCGCGGGGCTGCACGAGGTGGAGCGGCTGACCCCGCGCGCCTCCGGGCCGACCTCCGCCTCCCTCTACCAGAGCATCACCTCCAGCGGCTTCCTCACCCCGCTGCTGCTCGCCGGCACCGCCGGCCACGCCTCCTACCCGGCGCTGCTGGCGGGCATGGCGGCCGTCGGCCTGCTCTGCCTGGCGGTCACCGCCGCGCACAGCCGCCGCCACCTGCCCGACCCGCCGGACCCGTACGCCGCCGCCAGGAGGGAGGATTCATCCGTACAGACCTGACGGAGACCTTCGAGGAGCCGACGACCATGGGCCGAGTGACCGTCCCCCGCAGAGTGCTGCGCCTGCGCCAGGGCGCACCCTCGTACCGTCCCGACACCCTGGCCGCCGAGGAGCCGATGGAGATCCGGGTCGGCGGGCGCGCGCTGACGGTGACCATGCGCACCCCTGGCAGTGACTTCGACCTGGCGGCCGGGTTCCTGGTCAGCGAGGGCGTGGTGCACGCCGCCGAGCAGGTGGCGAGCATCCGCTACTGCGCCGGTGCCACCGCCGACGGGGGCAACACCTACAACGTGGTGGACGTCCTGCTCGCCCCCGGTGTGCCGGCGCCCGACGCCTCGCTGGAGCGCAACTTCTACACCACCTCCTCCTGCGGCCTGTGCGGCAAGGCCAGCCTGGACGCGGTGCGCACCACCGCGCCGTGGAGCGTCGCCGAGGACGGGCTGCGCGTGACCCCCGCGCTGCTCTCCGCGCTGCCCGACCGGCTGCGCGCCGCCCAGAAGGTCTTCGACAGCACCGGCGGCCTGCACGCGGCCGGACTGTTCGACGCCGACGGGCGGCTGCTCTGCCTGCGCGAGGACGTGGGCCGGCACAACGCGGTGGACAAGGTGGTCGGCCACGCGCTGCGCGAGGGCCTGCTGCCGGCCCGCGGCACGGTGCTGATGGTCAGCGGGCGGGCCTCCTTCGAGCTGGTGCAGAAAGCGGTGATGGCGGGCATCCCGGTGCTCGCGGCGGTCTCCGCGCCGTCCTCGCTGGCCGTGGACCTCGCGGAGGAGAGCGGGCTGACCCTGGTCGGCTTCCTGCGCGGCGACTCGATGAACGTCTACACCCGCACCGACCGCGTCGACACCTCCACGCCGGCCACCACCGCTCCGGCCACCACCACCGGCGCCACGGCCGCCAGCACCGCCCCCGCCACCGCCACCGCCACCGCCACCGGAGTCGAGTAGGCGATGCTGTTCCGCCAGCTCGAGTACCTCGTCGCGCTCGCCCGGGAGCGCCACTTCGCCCGCGCCGCCCAGGCCTGCCACGTCTCCCAGCCCGCCCTCTCCGAGGCGCTGCGCAAGCTGGAGGACGAGCTGAAGGTGCTGCTGGTGCGGCGCGGCCGCGCCTACGAGGGCCTGACTCCCGAGGGCGAGCGGATCGTGCTGTGGGCGCAGCGCATCCTGGCCGACCGGGACGCCCTCCGGGACGAGGTGGACGCGCTGCGCACCGGCCTGAGCGGACGACTGCGGATCGGCTCGGTGCCGACCGCCTCGGGCGCCGTGTCGCTGCTCACCGGGCCGTTCTGCACCGCCCACCCGCTGGCCGCAGTGGAGCTGTCCACCGACCTTCGATCCGATGAACTCCTGCGCCAGGTACGGAACTTCGAGATCGACGCGGGCGTCACCTACCTGCCCGGACCGGGCGAGGACGACCTGCGGGCACTCCCGCTGTACGAGGAGCGGTACGTCCTGCTGACCGGTCTGGCCGACGAGCCGGCCCAGCAGCCGCGGGCGACCTGGGAACAGGCCTCCCGGCTGCCGCTGTGCCTGCTGCACCCGGGCATGCAGGGCCGCCGGGTGCTGGACGAGGTGTTCGCGGGGCTCGGGCTGGCACCGACGCCCCGGGTCGAGACCGACTCGGTGGCCTCGCTCTTCGCCCACGTCCGCACCGGGCACTGGGCGAGCGTCGTGCCGTACGCGTGGCTGCACGTGTTCGGCGTGCCGCGCGGGATGCGGGCGGTCCCGCTGACGGAGCCGGCGCACAGCGCGCCGATCGGGCTGGTGATCGCCGCCCGGGAGCCCGGCTCGGTGATGGCCCGCGCCCTGCTGGAGGTCGCCCGGCGCACCGAGGTGGCCACCGTGCTCGGCAGCCTGCCGGCGGCGTGATCGCCCGGGCCGGGGCCCGAGACCGGGGACCGGGGACCGGGGCCTGACCGCCCGAGCCACGACCGCTCGACGCGCGAGGACCGTCCGGGCCACGACCGCTCGACGCGCGAGGACCGCCCGAGCCACGACCGCTCGACGCGCGAGGACCGCCCGGGCCACGACCGCTCGACGCGCGAGGTCCGGCCTCCGGACGTAGCGTCGACTGCAACGCCGGGTGTCCGACCCCCGTGCGACGGAAGGCGAGGCCCGTGACCACCTCCGACGACGCCGTCACCACTCCCCCGCAGGAGCCCCCGGGGCAGGAGGAGGTCGGCCCCTCCCCCGCCGGCCCGCCCCACGCCCAGCCGTACCACCACCCGGCCGCCGGCTGGGGCGCCGCCAAGAGCGTCACCCGCTTCCTGGTGCGCGAGGGCGCGTACCTGGACGGGCCGCGGGCGGTGATGCGGATGAACCACGAGAACAGCGGCTTCGACTGCCCCGGCTGCGCCTGGCCCGACGACACCAAGGGCCTGCACCTGGACATCTGCGAGAACGGCATCAAGCACGTCACCTGGGAGATGACCCGCAAGCGGGTCGGCCGGGAGTTCTTCGCCGCCCACACGGTGACCGAGCTGTCCGGGTGGAGCGATTTCGCACTGGAGGACCAGGGCCGGCTCACCGAGCCGATGGTCTACGACCCGGACACCGACCGCTATGTCCCGATCGGCTGGAAGGACGCGTTCGCCCTGGTCGGCCGCACCCTGCGCGGGCTGGACGACCCCAACCGGGCCGCCTTCTACACCTCCGGCCGGCTCGGCAACGAGGCGACCTTCCTCTACCAGCTGATGGCCCGCGAGCTGGGCACCAACAACCTGCCCGACTGCTCCAACATGTGCCACGAGGCCAGCGGCCGGGCCCTGCAGGCCTCGCTCGGCACCGGGAAGGGGACGGTCGACCTCAAGGACTGGGAGGTCACCGACGCCCTGTTCATCCTGGGCGTCAACGCGGCCTCCAACGCGCCCCGGATGCTCACCTCGCTGGCCGAGGCGTACAAGCGGGGCGCGCAGATCGTGCACGTCAATCCGCTGGTCGAGGCGGCGGCGACCCGGACGATCATCCCGCACGACTTCACCGACATGGCGCTGAACCGGGCCACCCGCACCAGCACCCTGAACCTCCAGCCGCGGATCGGCGGCGACATGGCGCTGCTGCGCGGCATGGCGAAGGCGATCCTGGAACAGTCCGCGGCCGACGACCGGGCGCTGGACCGGCTGTTCATCGACCGCCACACCAGCGGGTTCGAGGCGTACCGCGACGTCTGCCTGGCCACGCCCTGGGACGAGATCGAGCGGCAGAGCGGGCTGGACCGGGCCGAGATCCTCAAGGCGGCGCGGGTCTACCGGGAGGCCGACCGCTCGATCTTCAGCTGGTGCCTGGGCGTCACCCAGCACGAGCACGGGGTGGACACCGTCCGGGAGATCGTCAACCTCCTGCTGCTGCGCGGCAATCTGGGCCGGGAGGGGGCCGGCCCCTCCCCGGTGCGCGGGCACAGCAACGTCCAGGGCAACCGCACCTGCGGCATCGACCACCGGCCCGCCGGCGCGTTCCTGGACCGGCTCGCCGAGGTGTGCGGGATCGAGCCGCCGCGCGAGCACGGGCTGGACACCGTCGGCACGATCGAGGCGATGCGGCGCGGCGACGTCACGGTGTTCGTCGGCATGGGCGGCAACTTCGCGCTCGCCGCCCCGGACACCCCGTACACCTACCAGGCCCTGGAGTCCTGCGAGTTGACCGTCCAGGTGAGCACCAAGCTGAACCGCAGCCACCTGGTGCACGGGCGGGCCGCGCTGATCCTGCCGTGCCTGGGCCGGACCGAGAAGGACCACCAGCGGGCCGGGGTGCAGTCCACCTCGGTCGAGGACTCGATGAGCATGGTGCACCTGTCGGTCGGCATGAAGCGCCCGGCCTCGCCGCACCTGCTCTCCGAGCCCGCGATCGTCGCCGGGATGGCCCGCGCGGCGCTGCCGGACAGTTCCACCCCCTGGGAGTGGTACATCGAGGACTACGACCGCATCCGCGACACCATGGCCCAGGTCCTCGACGGCTTCGAGGACTTCAACCGCCGGGTGCGGCTGCCGCTGGGCTTCCGGATCAAGCAGCCCGCCCGCGAGCTGGTCTTCGACACCCGCTCCGGCAAGGCGGAGTTCTCCGCCGCCCCGCTGCCCGACGTCGTCCCCGAGGTGGGCACCCTGGCGCTGGGCACGATGCGCTCGCACGACCAGTGGAACACCACCATCTACTCGGACAACGACCGCTACCGGGGCGTGCGGAACCTGCGCACGCTGGTGTTCATGAACCGGGACGACATGCGCGAGCGCGGCCTGGACGAGTTCGACCGGGTGGACGTCACCAGCACCGCCCGGGACGGGTCCACCCGCTCGGTGCACGGCTACCTGGCCGTCCCGTACGACATCCCGCGCGGCTGCGCGGCCGGGTACATGCCGGAGCTGAACGTGCTGTGCGCGATCGGCGACTACAGCACCCAGAGCGACCAGCCGATCATGAAGCACCTCAAGGTGACCGTCACCAAGTCGTCCTGACCTTCCAGGACGCCCGACCGCCCCGGCCGACCGGCCCCGGCGGTCAGGTGTCCTGGCCGGAGGGCTGGGGCGTCCAGCGGTGCAGGCCCTTGCGGTCGTAGTAGCGGGTCATCCCGAAGCCGAACAGCAGGGCCAGCGCCGCGCCGATTCCGATCATGACCCAGCCGCGGGTGAGCCCGGCGTCGGCCCTGGCGTCGAAGAAGAGGATCGCCCGGATGCCGTCGCTGAGCTGGCGCATCGGCTCGAAGAGGCTCAGGAAGCGGTAGAAGCCGGGGACCGCCTGGAGCGGGACGGTGGCGCCGGAGGAGGGCAGCGCCAGCGCGATGAAGACGAACATCGACACCAGCTGCCCGATCCCGCCGAACGCGGCGTTGATCGCCTGCACGCCGAGGCCCACGGCGAGGCTGGCGCAGTAGGCGAAGATCCACAGCTGTGCCAGGTGGGGGGCGTCCATGCCCAGGACGCCGACCGAGCAGAGCACCACGAGCGAGGTGGTGAGCAGCATGATCCCGGCCGTCATGACCATCTTGAGCAGCAGGGTCTGGGTGCGGTTGATCGGGACGGTCGGGCGGCGGGTGTGCCAGGGGCCGATCTCGCTGTCGCTGTAGCCGAGCGCGCCGTCGACGCCGTTGTGGACGATGTTGCCGCCGATGAAGCCGGTCAGCACGGCCAGCAGGGTGAAGTAGAAGGCGCTCAGGCCGAGCCCGCTGTGGCCGCCGATCGGGTGGCCGACCTGGGTGGTGACGGCGATCGGGTCGGCGAGCAGCAGCCGGGCGGTGGCTCCGGTGTCCGGGCCCGGGGCGCCGGAGGCCGGTACGGCGGCCAGCAGTTGCCCGCCGAGCGCCGACGAGGCCTGGTGGGCGGCGTTCTGGGAGATCTGCGCGGCGATCGAGGAGCCGAGGCTGCCCATGCCGGGGTTGGTCAGCACGGTGACGGTCGGCCGCTCGACGGCGCCGCCGGTGACCAGCGCGGTGACGGCGGCACTGAAGTCCTTCGGCACGACCAGCGCGCCGTAGACCTTGCCGGCGGCGAGCTGTTCGCTCAGTCCGGCCGCGTCCACCTGCCGCCACTGGACGGTGCTGTCGGGAGTGCCGGCCACCACGGCGGCGGCCAGCCGGGCGCCGAGGGGCTCCGCCTGCCCGGGCGGCGGCGGGCCCTGGTCCTCGTTCACCAGGGCGATCGGCAGCCGGTGCAGGTGCCCGCTCGGGTTGAGGATGCCCCCCATGTAGAGCAGGGAGAGGAGGACGGCCAGCAGGCAGCACAGGACGCCCGGGAAGAGCCACAGTTTCGGGTTCCGTGCGAGCGTCAGCGCCCGCGCCTGCCGGGGAGGCCCCTGGGAGTCTGCGGTCGCCATGCCACCCCTCGGGTTCGGGCACGACCTGGTGCCGGTGCCGGTACGGCGGGAAGTCGTTCCGTGGCGGCCCGGCGGCCAAACCCCCGTCACCCGGCCGGCCGCCGCCCGCCCCGGGGCGCGGACGGACAGCGGCGGGCGCGGACGGGAAGCAGCGGGCAGTGGCGGGCAGTGGCGGGCGCGGACGGGCGGCGGCGGCAGGCACCGGCGTACGCCGACAGAAAGGTAAAGGTTTTACCAAGTGCGCAAGTATCGCTCCCGGGCGGGACTAAGCTCTGACGAGTTGGGGTGAACCGGCGGTCGCGTCGCGCGGGCCGGTGAGCTCCTTGCCGCGTCGATGACACGCACCACGGGGTGCGCCGGCCGGGAGGAGGCGAGAGACATGGATTGCAGTAGTCCGGGCCACAGTTGCCCCTGCCCCCGCCTGCCCTCGCACACCTCCGGCATGCGGTAACACCTTTCCCCGCAGCACGTCCTGACGATCCGTCACCATTCTTCGGCAGTCATCAGCGACGACGGCACGCCATGTCCGCACGCGGCTCCGCCGTGCCCGCACGCCACCGTACGGGCCGCGCAGCCGCGCGCCGATGCGCCGTGCCCGCCCGCGGGGAGAGCCGCCGCCTGCCTCCGAACCGCCCCTCCGGGGCCCAGGGAGGAAACCCATGACCACCCACGCCACGCTCAACTCCGCTCCGCCCGAGCCGCGTTCGGCCGTCCTCGACGACGCGCACGTCGGCGACATCAAGGGCGCGCTCGGTACCATCCGGCTCGACGACACCACGCCCCGGCACGGCCTGTCGGCGAGACTGAAGACCCTGCTCGCGATCGTCGGGCCCGGCCTGATCGTGATGGTCGGCGACAACGACGCCGGCGCCTTCTCCACCTACGGCCAGGCCGGACAGAACTACGGCACCCAGTTGCTGTGGACGCTGCTGATGCTGGTCCCGGTGCTGTACGTCAACCAGGAGATGGTGCTGCGGCTGGGCGCCGTCACCGGCGTCGGCCACGCCCGGCTGATCCTGGAGCGCTTCGGGAAGTTCTGGGGCGCGTTCAGCGTGATCGACCTGTTCCTGCTGAACGCGCTGACGCTGGTCACCGAGTTCATCGGGGTCACGCTCGCGGCCGGGTACCTGGGCCTGCCGAAGGCGGCCTCGGTGGTGCTCGCCGCCGGGATCATCATCGCCTCGGCCTTCACCGGCTCGTTCCAGCGCTTCGAGCGGGTCGCCGTGACGCTGTGCCTGGGCTCGCTGCTGCTGGTGCCGATCTACTTCATGGTCCACCCGAAGACCTCGCGGATGGCGCACGACTTCGTGGTGCCCGCCATGCCCGGCGGGTCGGGCGGGCTGGCGGCCGTGATGCTGGTGATCATCTCCATCGTCGGCACCACCGTGGCGCCCTGGCAGCTGTTCTTCCAGCAGTCGTACGTCATCGACAAGCGGATCACCCCGCGCTTCATGACGTACGAGAAGGCCGACCTCTGGATCGGCATCGTGATCGTGATCGTCGGCGCCGCCGCCATGATGGGCCTCACCGCCGCCGCCTTCGCGGGCACCGACGGCTTCGGGCACTTCTCCGACGCGGCCGCCGTCGCCCGGGGCATCGAGGACAAGGCCGGGCACCTGGCCGGCGTGCTGTTCGCCATCGCCCTGCTGGACGCCTCGATCATCGGCGCCTTCGCGGTGTCCCTGTCCACCGCGTACGCGATCGGCGACGTCTTCGGCATCAAGCACTCGCTGCACCGCGGGGTGAAGGGCGCCAAGGGCTTCTACGGGATCTACGCGGGCCTGGTGGTCGCGGCGGCGGCGATCACGCTGCTCTCCACCGACTACACCCAGGGCCTGATGACCCAGTTCGTCCAGGTGCTGGCCGGGGTGCTGCTGCCCTCCGCGACCGTCTTCCTGCTGCTGCTCTGCAACGACCGCGCGGTGCTGGGCCCCTGGACGAACGGGCCGCGGACCAACGCCTTCACCTCGCTGGTGGTCGGCGTCCTGGTGATGCTCTCCCTGATCCTCACCGCCGCCGTGGTCTGGCCCGGCATCGACTCCGGGACGATCCTCCGGATCATGGCCGGCTGCGGCGTGGCGGGCGTGCTCGTCGCCGGGTACTCCTTCACCTTCGGGCGCCGCGGCACCAAGGAGGACCCCGTCGACCGCACCGGCCGGGAGAACTGGCGGATGCCGCCGCTGGAGACCCTCGACAAGCCGGTGCTGTCCACCGCCCGCAAGGTCGGCATGGGCGCGCTGCGCGCCTACCTGCTGATCGCGACGGCCATGGTCGTCGTCAAGATCGTCCAGACCGCGCTGAACCACTGAGCCGACCACGAAGGAGCCCCCGCGCCATGGTCCCGCACCGCCCCAGGCTCGACGCCGTCTTCTCGCACCACCCCGCCCCGGGCCGGCGCCCGGCCCCGCGACCCGCGCCCGCGCCCGGCCTGGTGGTGGACACCGACCAGCGCACCGTCACCGTCGAGGGCCGGCACGTCACCATGCCGTACCTGGAGTTCGAACTGCTCGCGCACCTGGTCGGCAACCCGCTGCGGGTGCACTCCCGGCGCCAGCTGATGGAGAACGTCTGGGGCCGCCCGGACACCGGCGACTCCCGCACCGTCGCCACCCACATCGCCCGGATCCGGCGCAAGCTCGGCCCCGGGCACCGGGAGGCGATCGCCACCGTCCGGCAGATCGGCTACAAGTACGACCCCCGGCTGGCCCGGACCGCCTGACCCCGGCCCGGGACGGCGCGCCCCCGGGACGGGACACGGCGCCCCGCCCGGGGCCGGGCGCACCCGGTGGCCCCGTGGGGGCGGGCGGGTTTGCGTACGGACGTCCCGAGGGAGCAGACTGCCCGGGTTTGCCCCGGAGGTACCGCCATGACCCTGACGAAGCCCGCCCCGGGCCGGTCCCGGAGCCCGCTGCCGGGCCTGTCCCGGGGCTCACTGCCCGCCCGGACCGCGCACCGGCTCGGCGGGCGGGTCTGGACGGACCTGGTCGTCGCGGCCGCCGTCCTGGTCCTGCTCTACCTCGTGCTGCGGCTCGGCCAGGGCGGCGCCGTCCGCTTCTCCACCACCCGGGACGCGGCCGTCGACACCGACCCGGCCCGGCTGCCGTACGACGCGGCGCGCTCGCTGCTGCGGATGTTCGCCGCGCTCGCCCTCTCGGTCGTCTTCACCTTCTGCTACGCCTACGCGGCCGCCCGCAGCCGCCGGCTGGAACGGGTGCTGATCCCGGCGCTGGACATCCTCCAGTCGGTGCCGGTGCTCGCCTTCCTGAGCCTCGCGGTCTCCGGTTTCCTCGCCCTCTTCCCCGGCTCGGTGCTCGGCCTCGAATGCGCCGCCGTCTTCGCCATCTTCACCTCCCAGGCGTGGAACATGACCTTCGCCTTCTACCAGGCGCTGGTCTCGCTGCCCCGCGAACTCGACGAGCTGTCCCGCTCCTTCGGGTTCAGCCGGTGGACGCGGTTCTGGAAGGTCGAGCTGCCCTCGGGCATGATCGGCCTGGTCTGGAACGGCATGCTCGGCTTCGGCGGCGGCTGGTTCTTCCTGGTCGCCTCCGAGGCGATCACCGTGGACGGCCGGCGGTACGCGCTGCCCGGGGTCGGCTCGTACGCGGGCGCGGCCATCGCCGCCGGGGACCTCGGCCGGGTCGGCTGGGCCATCGCCACCATGGTGGTACTGGTGGTCGGCGTGAACTTCCTGTTCTGGCGGCCGCTCACCGCCTGGGCCGAACGCTTCAAGAACGAGCAGTCCGAGGCCACCGAGGTGCAGCGCTCGGTCGTGCTGGACCTGCTGCGCCGCTCCCGGCTGCCCGCCGCGCTCGGCCGCGCGCTGCGCCCCGCCGGACGGGCCCTGAACCGGGCCGGGCGGGTGTTCGGCACCGCCGACCGCCCGCCCGCCGTCCACCCCGGCCGGCGGCGGGCCGGGGACGTGGCCTTCGCCCTCGTCGCGGGCGGCATCGTGCTGTGGGGCCTCGTCGACCTCGGCCGCTACCTGGCCGACCGCACCGGCCTCGGCGTCTTCGGCGAGCCGCTGCTGCTCGGGCTCGCCACCCTCGCCCGGGTGGTGGTGCTGGTCGCGGTGGCCACCGCGGTCTGGGTGCCGATCGGCGTGAAGATCGGCTTCTCGCCCCGACTGACCAGGATCGCCCAGCCCGTCGTCCAGGTGCTGGCCGGCTTCCCCGCCAACTTCCTCTTCCCCCTGGTGGTCTGGCTGCTGCTGCGCACCGGGGTGTCGATCGACCTCGGCGGCATCCTGCTGATGGCCCTCGGCTCCCAGTGGTACATCCTGTTCAACGCCATCGCCGGTGCCATGGCCGTCCCCGCCGACCTGCGCGAGGCCATGGACGACCTGGGCGTACGCGGGTGGCAGCGCTGGCGGCGGCTGATCCTCCCCGGCGTCTTCCCGGCGTACGTCACCGGCGGCATCACCGCCTCCGGCGGCGCCTGGAACGCCTCCATCGTCGCCGAGGTGGTCACCTTCGGCTCCACCACGCTGACCGCGACCGGCCTCGGCGCGTACATCGCCCGGGCCGCCGAGCGCGGCGACCACCCGCATCTGCTCGCCGGGGTCGCGGTGATGAGCCTGTACGTCGTCGCCCTCAACCGTCTGCTCTGGCGCCGGCTGTACCGGCTGGCCGAGCGCCGCTACTCGCTGTAGTCCGGAGTCCGCCGATGCGCTTCCCGTTCCGCAACCGTGCCGCCGAGCCCGCACCCGCCCCCGCACCCGCCCCCCACGAGGACGGGGACGGGGAGGCGCTGCTGGAGACCGCCGGTCTGACCAAGTCCTACGCCGGGGCCGCCGGCGAACTGCCGGTGCTCTCCGGCATCGACCTCACCGTCCGGGCCGGCGAGGTCGTCGCCGTGCTCGGACGCTCGGGCTCCGGCAAGTCCACCCTGCTGCGCTGCCTGGCCGGCCTGGTCCCGCCCAGCTCCGGCACCGTCCGCTACCGCGGCACCCCGCTCACCGGCGCCAACCCCGGCACCGCGCTGGTCTTCCAGACCTTCGCGCTGCTGCCCTGGCTGACCGTGCGGCAGAACGTCGAACTCGGCCTGGAGGCCCGCGGTGTCCCTCCCCGGGAGCGCGCCCGGGCCGCCGACCAGGCCATCGACCTGATCGGCCTGACCGGCTTCGCCTCCGCCTACCCCAAGGAGCTCTCCGGCGGCATGCGCCAGCGGGTCGGCTTCGCCCGGGCACTGGTCGTCGAACCGGACGTGCTGATGATGGACGAGCCGTTCTCCGCCCTCGACGTGCTCACCGCCGAGAACCTGCGCGGCGAGCTGATGGAGCTGTGGGAGTCCGGCCAGTTCCCCACCCGGGCCGTCGTCCTGGTCACCCACAACATCGAGGAGGCGGTGCTGATGGCCGACCGCATCGTGGTCCTCGGCGCCCGCCCGTACGGGACGATCCGGGAGACCGTGGAGGTCGCCCTGGAGCGGCCGCGCGACCGCGACTCGGCCGCCTTCGACGAGCTGGTGGACCGGGTGTACCGGATCATGACCGGCCGGCCCAAGGACACCCGCCCGTCCGGCCGCACCGAACCCGACCCCGAACGGCGCACCGTCGCCGCCACCCCGCTGCCCAGCGCCGGCGTGGACGGCCTCTCCGGTCTCGCCGAGACGATCGCCCACCGGGGCGGGAGCTGCGACCTGGCCGGCCTCGCCGACGAACTCGGCCTGGACATCGACGACCTGCTCCCCCAGGTCGACGCCCTCGACCTGCTGGGCTTCGCCGAGGTCCACGGCGACGACCTGCTGCTCACCGCGACGGGCGCCGCCTACACCGGGGCCGACGCCCAGGAGGCCCGCGCCGTCTTCGCCGCCGCCGCCCTGGAGGTCCCGCTGATCAAGCTGATCGCCAACAGCCTCGGCGGCCGGCCCGGCGCCACCGTCCGCACCGGCTTCCTGCGCGACCTGCTCGGCCGCCACTACACCGGCGAACAGACCGACCGGCAGTTGGAGACCGCCACCGACTGGGGCCGCTACGCGGGGCTCTTCGCGTACGACGCCGACCGGCAGGAGTACCGGCTGGCGGCGCCGGGCCGCTGACCGGCCCGGCCGCACGCCGACGCCCCGGGCGAGCACCGCGGAGGGCCGGGAGGGCTCAGCCGGTCGCCGGGCGGCGGCGCACCGCGCGGGCCGCGCGGGCGAAGGGCTGCGGCGCGGTGGCACCGGCCGGGGCTGCGCCGTCGTCGTCGCCGTCGCGGCGGGCGGGCAGGTCGTGGGCGATCAGCGCGGCCTCGGTGAGCAGCCCGCGCACCTCGGTGGCCCGGTAGAAGATCCGCGTCCCCTCCCGGCGCGCCACCACCAGCCCGGCCGCGCGCAGCTTCGCCAGGTGCTGCGAGGTCGCCGACACGTGCGCCCCCAGCAGTTCGGCCAGCTCGCTCACCGGCAGCTCCCGGTGGCTCAGCGCCCACAGCAGCCGGTACCGCGACGGGTCCGCCACCGCCTTCAGCACCGCCACCGCCCGCTCCGCCGCCTCGGCGTCCCAGGCCTCTTCCCGCGCACCACCCATACAGGGATCGTACCGACGCCCGCCGGCCCGCCGACCCGCCCCTCGACGACGGCACCGGCCGGGCCCGGGGCGTGTCCGGTGGGTCCTGTCGGATCAGGGCGCGGCGTCGGGGCGCGGCGTCCGGGCGCGTGCCTCGCGGGGCCGAGGTGGGGGCACCTCCCGGCCGGACGCCGGGGGGCGCGTGGTGCACCCGGCAAAGCTCCGCACGACGCGCCCCGGCTCCGCCGCCGGCGCCCCTGAGGGCCTCGCGGCGTTCCGGGAGGCCGTTCCAGGCGGGTGTGAAACCGCAGGTCAACGGGGGTGGAACCGTTCCAGCGTCCCGGCTCGGCGGGGAGGTCTGGCGGACCGGCCGGACGACGGACCAGAGTGCTGCCCAGCGGTCGGCCCCGACGGCCCGCCGCCTTCCTCGCCTCCTTCATCCGCAACCTCACGGGGGAACCTCCATGTCCGCTCGCCGTACCCTGTTCGTCCCGGCCGCCCTCGCCCTGGGCGCCGCCCTCGCCCTGACCGCCTGCGGGCCGGACGGCGGCGACGCGGCCCGGCCCGTGAAGCCCGCCGGGACCATCGCGGGCGGCACCGCCCCCGGTGCCGCGGCACCCGCCGCGTCCGCCGACCGGCCGACCGTCGGCGCTCCGGCCCCGGCGGCCCCGGCCACCGCGGCGCCCGCCGCAGGCGGCTCCGCCCGCCCGAAGACCCCCGTGGTCCCCGCCACGGGCGGCGGGGCCGCGGCCGCCGGCGACGAGGCGTACGCCTACACCCACCCCTGCAAGGCCGACAAGCTGACGGTCAAGGTGTCCGCCCGGGCCGGGTCGCCCGACCAGCGGGTGATCGAGGTCCACAACCAGGGCACCGCCTACTGCGGCCTGAGCTACTACCCGCTCATCGGTCTCGGCAGCTCGAAGGCCCCCCACCACGGCGACGACCTCACCCCGCTGGTTCCGGGCGGGCTGGGCGGCCCGCCGGCCTACGCGCTGGCTCCCGGCAGGAGCACCTACGCGGTGGTGGACCTCAACCCCGGCAGCGGCGGGGTGGCCGACGTGGACCAGCTGAACGTCCTGCCCGACGACCAGATGCCCAACGCCGACACCCGGAACTTCCAGCTCGGCGCCGGCGCGAAGGTGGGCAAGCAGCCGAAGCTCGGCCTGTACCGGGAGAGCGTCGCCGACGCGGCGGCCTCCACGGAGACGGCCGGCCGGAGCTGACCTGCTGCTTCGCACTCCCCTGCCCCGGTCCCCGCCCCGGCCTGCCGGTACGGTGATTCGCGGATCGACGACATCCCGGGCCGGGCCCGGGGTGGGGGAAGGGCAGCGGATGAGTGTGGAGACCGAGGAGTTCGCGGCGATGCTGCGCGAACTCAAGGAGCGTTCGGGCCGCAGCTACGGGGCCCTGGCCACCCGGCTGCACGTCAGCACCTCCACCCTGCACCGCTACTGCAACGGCGCCGCCGTACCGACCGAGTACGCGCCGGTGGAGCGGCTGGCCCGGGTCTGCGGGGCCGGCGGCGAGGAACTGGTCGAACTGCACCGCCGCTGGATCCTGGCCGACGCGGCCCGCCGCCGGGAGGCCTCCCCCGCGGGCACTCCGGCCGCCGCCGCACCGGTACCCACGCCGACGCCCGCACCGACACCGCAGCCGCAGCCGCAGCCGCAGCCGGAAGCGGAGCCGCGGCTCCGGCCGGACGCCGCACCCGACCCGCAGTCCGCCGCCGCGCCGGAGGAGGAACCGGAGGTGACGACCACCCACCCCGTGCCCCCGCCCGCCGGGCCGCGCCGCCGCATCCGCACCCGGGTGCTGCTGAGCGCGACCGCCGTGGTCGCGCTGGCCGCCGTGGCCTCCGGCCTCCTCCTGCGCGACACCGGCGACAACGGCGGCACCCCGAACGCCTCCGCCTCCTCGCCCGCCGCACCGTCCGTCGCCGCCACCGCGGGGGCCGGTACGGCGCCCACCGGTGCCCCGGCACCGCCGGCCCCCGCGGGCTCCGCCGCCGCGGACACCCCGTCCGCCGCCGCCCCGGCGGCCCCCGAGGACCTCCCCGCGCCCTTCCACGTCAGTGTCCTCAGCAACGGCTGGGGCAGCCCCTGCGACCAGTGGTTCCTCTCCGCCCGCTCCCCCGCCCAGGTGACCCCGCCCCCGTCGTCCTCCGGCCGGATCGACAGCTGGGCGGCCTCCCAGCGCCTGGTCCCGGCCGGGCACCTGCGCATCGAGCTGACCGCCCTCGGCGCGAGCTCGGACGCCGTCGTGCTGAACTCCATGTCCGTACAGGTGGTCAGCACCCGGCCCGCCCCCAAGTGGAACGCCTACACGCCCGGGTCCGGCTGCGGAGGCGGGCTGGAACCGGCGTCCTTCGCGGTCGACCTCGACGCGGCCACGCCGCGCCTCGTCCCCGTCGCGGGCCGGGAGGGCGAACGGAGGACCGGCACGACGGACTTCCCGTACCGGATCTCGGCCACCGACCCGCAGGTGATCGACGTGGACGCCGCCACCCGTTCCCAGGACGTCAGCTGGTTCCTCGAACTGGTGTGGACCGGCAAGGACGGCCGCAAGGGCACGATGCGGGTGGACCTCGGCGACCAGCAGCCGTTCCGCACCGTCGGCATGCAGGGCGCGCCGAACTACGCCCACAACGGCACCTCCTGGACCCCGGCCCACAAGGAGGGCTGAGTCCGGCCGACGGCCGGGGGCGGGTGGCGCCCGACCCCTGGCCTACGTCAACGGTGCGGGCATAACCTCGGGGGATGACCGACCGCGTAGTCCCCGAACCGCAGCGCCGTCGACGCCGCCCCACCAAGCAGGGCGTGGTGCTGTCCGCCGAGCTGATCGTCGGGACCGCGATCCGGCTGATCGGCAGCCACGGCACCGAGGCGCTCACGGTGCGGCGGCTCGGCGCCGCGCTCGGCGCCGACCCGAGCGCGGTCTACCGCTACTTCCACAGCACCGACGACCTGCTGCTCGCCGTCGCCGACGAGCTGATCGGCCGCGCCCAGCACGGCTGGCGGCCCACCGGCGACTGGCGCGCCGACCTGCGCGCCATCGGCCTGCGCATCCACGCCAGCTACCTGGCCCACCCGCAGGCCGCCATCCTCGCCGCCCACCGCACCACCGGCCGCACCCACGAGATCGCCGCCGTCGAGGCGATCCTCGGCGTCCTGCGCAGGGCGGGCTTCCCGGACCCGGAGGCCGTCCGGATCTACCACGCCTTCGTCGACCAGAGCCTCGGCTTCGCCGCCCTGGACGCCGCCACGCTCGCCCTCCCGGCCCCTGCCCAGACCGCCGACCTCCAGGTCTGGCAGGCCTCCTACGCCCGGCTCGACGCCGCCGACCACCCCCACATCGCGGCCACCGCCCACCTGCTCACCAGCGACATGCGCCGCAGCGGCTACCCGTACGCCCTGGACCTGCTCCTGGAGGCCGCCGAGGCCCGGCTGCGAGCGGCGGGCGGCTGAGGCGGGCGGGCGCGTGACTTTCCTCGTGGCGGGTTCTGCAGGTGTGGCAGGCATGGCGCGCGGTGACGGGGGTGGCCGGCCCCGGACGCCCGGCGCGGCACCGCCCGGGCCCGGGCACGCCGCCGGCCGCCGGCGGTGAGCCCCCGTACGCCCACCGCCGACGGCCGGTCCGGCCCCTGCCCGGCTCAGTCCGCCGCGTGCACCAGCTCGCCGCCGACGTACGTCCGCAGGACCCGGGCCCGCGCGATCTCCTCCGGCGGCCCGGTGAGGATGTCCCGGTCGAGCACGACCAGGTCCGCGAGCCGCCCGGCCGCCAGCACGCCGGCGTCGTCGTGCCCGTTGAGGTACGCGCTGCCGGCCGTGTACGCGGCGATGGCCGAGCCCAGGTCGAGCCGCTGCTCGGGCAGGAAGACCCGCCCGTCGGTGGCCTCCGGCTCCATCCGGTTGACCGCCACGTGCAGCCCCGCCAGCGGGTCCGGGCTGCTCACCGGCCAGTCGCTGCCCGCCGCCAGGGTGGCGCCGGCCCGCTGGAGGGCGCCGAACGGGTACTGCCAGGCGGCCCGTTCGGGCCCGAGGAAGGGGATGGTCAGCTCGTCCATCTGCGGCTCGTGGGCGGCCCAGAGCGGCTGGATGTTGGCGACGGCGCCGAGCCGGGCGAAGCGCGGGAGGTCGTCCGGGTGGACCACCTGGAGGTGGGCGAGGTGGTGCCGGGCGCCGCGCCGGCCGTTGGCGGTGCGGGCGGCCTCGACGGCGTCCAGCGCCTCGCGCACGGCCCGGTCGCCGAGCGCGTGGAAGTGGACCTGGAAGTCGAGCGCGTCCAGTGCGGTGACGTGGCCGCGCAGCGCCACCGGATCGACGAAGCTGAGGCCGGAGTTGGCGGTGGCGCAGCCGCAGCCGTCCAGGTAGGGGCTGGTCATCGCGGCGGTGAAGTTCTCCGCGATGCCGTCCTGCATGATCTTCACCGAGCCGGCCCGGAACCGTCCGTGGCTCAACTCCGCGCGTCGCCGCACGAGTTCGGGGATCTGTTCGGCGCCCCGGTCCCGCTCCCACCACAGTGCGCCGGTCACCCGGGCGGTCAGCGCGCCGGAGCGGGCGGCGGCCAGGTAGGCGTCCGACGGGTCCGGCTGGCCGTTGAACGCGCCGAGCAGCGCGTCCTGCCAGCCGGTGATGCCGAGCGAGTGCAGCAGCCGCTGGGCGCGCAGCAGCCCGTCGAGCCGGTCGGCGGCGGTCGAGGGCGGCACCAGCCGGGCGACCAGGGCGGTGGCGCCCTCCTGGAGGGTGCCGCCGGGAGTGCCGTCGGCCTCGCGCTCGATCCGTCCGTCGGCCGGGTCGGGGGTGTCGGCGGTGAGCCCGGCGAGTTCCAGCGCCCTGGTGTTGGCCCAGGCGCCGTGGTGGTCCCGGTTGGTCAGGTACACCGGCCGGTCGGGGACGACGGAGTCGAGCAACTGCCGGGTGGGCAGTCCGCCCTCGAAGCTCTCCATCGACCACCCGCTGCCGGTGATCCACTCCTGCTCCGGGTTGGCGTCGGCGTACGCCCGGACGCGCTCCAGGTAGTCGGCGACGCCGACCGTCCCGGTGAGGTCACAGGAGGCCAGCTCGGCGCCGCCGAACACCGCGTGGATGTGCGCGTCCTGGAAGCCGGGCAGCAGCAGTTTGCCGGTGAGGTCGACGACCTCCGTCCTCGGCCCGATCAGCTCCCGGACCTCGTCGTGCCCGACGGCGGTGATCCGTTCGCCGACGACCGCCAGGCCGCTCGCCCGGGTGCGGGCCGCGTCGCCGGTGTGGACGGGGCCGTGGGTGAAGACCAGATCGGCCTCGGTCATGGGTGGTGCTCCGTTCTCGCGTCCTCGTGATTCGTCCTGCCGTACTGCGGGGTCACTCGGCCACGGCGCCCTCCCGCAGGAAGTACGGCGAGCGCCGCCGCCAGCGGGCCCAGGCCGCCGCCGGCAGCCCGCTGACCACCATCATGATCACCACGGACAGCTCGAACCACCCGTTGTCCGCGGCGAGTTCGAAGTGGTCCGTGGAGTCGTAGAAGCTCCAGGCCAGGTACCCGCCGACGGCGAGCAGCGCCGCCGCGCCCAGCAGCGGCCCGACGACCGCGCGCAGCCCCTCCGGCAGGTCGGTGCGCAGCAGCCCGCGGAACCGGACGGCTGCGGCGACGGCGGTCAACGCGTAGTAGAGCGCGACGACGATGCCGATCGCGTTGACCGCGGCCGAGATCAGGTCGTTGACGGTCGGGATGGCGATCGAGGCCAGTGCCAGCAGGACCGCGACGCCGGTGATCAGCAGGGTGCCGACGGCGGGCGTGGCGTGCCGGGGGTGCAGCCGGGTCCAGACCGGGCCGAGCACCCGGTCGCGCCCCATCGCGTACATCCCGCGGGCGGTCGGGATCACCGAGGACTGCAGCGAGGCCACGGCGGAGAACATCAGCGCGATCAACGGCAATGCGGCCAGCGGCTGTTCGGCGAGCTTCGTGCCGAAGTAGGTCAGTCCGTGGGCGCCGTTGTCGGCCAACTCGTCGATCGGCAGCACCCGTTGGAAGGCCGTTCCGGCGAGCAGGAACAGCGCCAGCATCACCACCAGGGCCAGCAGACCGCCCCGGGAGGCGTCCCGCGGGTCGCGCACCTCCTCGCCGACGCTGAACACCGACTCGAAGCCCCAGTAGCAGAACACCGCGAGCACCATGCCCTGGGCGACCGCGTCGAAGGAGGGGATGTCGAAGGGGTTGTACCACTGGAGCGAGAACGGCTGGTCGCCGGCGATCAGCCCGTAGCCGCAGAAGCCGAGCAGCACGGCGTACTCGAAGACCAGCAGCGCCTTCTGCAGCCTGGCCGCCAGGTCCAGCCCGCGCACCGCGACCAGTGCGGCGCCCACCAGCACCACCAGGCCGATCAGGGTGCACTGGACGGTCGAGTCGGCGTCGAGCCGCAGCCCGGCGACGCTGCGGACGTGGGCCTGGTCCAGCAGCTGGACGATCGAGGAGCCGGTGACGGTCGTGGTGTACGCCATGAAGACCACGGTCCCCACGGTGTTCACCCACCCGGTCAGGAAGCCCAGCCAGGGGCTGAGGATGCGCCCGACCCAGCGGTAGCTGCTGCCCGCGTCCGGCTCGACGGCGTTCAGCCGCCCGTACCCGCCGGCGATGGCGAGCACCGGCAGGAAGGCCAGCAGCATGATCGCCGGAAGGTGCAGGCCGACCACGCCGGCCATCAGGCCCAGGCCGATCCCGATGCTGCTGGTGGCGGCCGTGCTGGAGGCGGCGATCACCGCTCCGTCCACCAGGCCGAGCGACTTGCGCATCGTGACGTGGGAGCCTCGCGCGTCCGCTCTCGGGCCGCCGCCCGTGTCCTTCACCGTCGATGCCAACGGATCACCGCCTTGGTCGTGGGGTGCGCGTGTGGGGGAATCCCGGCACCGGTCGCAGAGGGTGACGCGGGCGGGAAGTGCGAGCCATGAAACCGGCGGCCCCGCCACACGTCAATGGCGTTGTCATAAGCCTCCGCGCCGTCGCCGCCCCGTCCGCACGGTCGCCGCCCCGTCGCCGCCCCGTCCGCGCCGTCGCCGCCCCGCCCCGCCCCGGCCCGGCCCGTTCCGGCCCGAGGGGCCCGCCGGTCGTCCGGCGGGCCCCTCGGTGCCTCCTGCTCTTCCCGGTGCTTCCTGCCGGGTCCTAACCCTCCAGACCCTCCGGGCCCTCCAGCCACCGGCCCGTCGCGTCCCAGGCCGCCCGCAGCGCCTCCGGCCGGGCCAGCTCGTGGTGCCCGCACGGCAGGGCCGTCTGCGCCACCTCGCCGGTGACGTACGGCTTCCACCGGACCCCGAGCGGCGTCCCGGCCGGCTTGCCCAGCAGCGCCGCCACGTGGATCAGGTCGCCCTGGTACGTCCCCGGAACGTGCGCCGTCGCGATCTCGACGTTGTTCGCCCGGACGCCCTCGGCCACGGCCAGCTCCTCGTCGGAGAGGTCGAGGCCGAAGCGCTCGCCGACCCGCAGGACGGCGTCGGTCCAGTCGACCTCCTCGATCCCGGGCTCGTCCACGCCCTGGTCCACGGTGACCGACGGGTAGGCGTCGAGCACGACCAGCGCGCCGACCTCCTGGCCGACGGCCTGCAGCTGCACCGCCATCTCGTGCGCGACGACACCGCCCAGCGACCAGCCCAGCAGGTGGTACGGGCCGCTCGGCTGCACCGCCCGGACCTGCTCGACGTAGTCCGCCGCCATCTCCTTGACCGAACCCGGCAACGCGCCCGGCTCGCTCAGACCGCGCGCCTGGAGGCCGTACAGCGGCCGTTCCTCGGGCATGATCCCGGTCAGCGGGGCGTAGCACCAGCTGAGACCACCGGCCGGGTGCACCGCGAAGAACGGCGGCCGCTCGCCGCCCGTGCGCAGCGGGAGCAGGACCTTGAGCCCCTCCGCGCCCGCCGGCCGGCGCAGCCCCCGGACCAGGGACTCGACCGTGGGGCCCTCGAAGAGGTTCCGGACCCCCACCGTGACCCCGAGCGTCGACCGCAGCCGGTCGACCAGTGTCACCGCCAGCAGCGAATGCCCGCCCAGCTCGAAGAAGTTGTCGTCGATGCCGACCCGGGGCAGGCCCAGGACCTCGGCGAACACCTCGCAGACCAGCCGCTCGTCCGCGGTGCGCGGCGCCCGGTAGGACGCC
The DNA here is from genome assembly GCF_042677365.1 of Kitasatospora sp. NPDC127116. Lineage (NCBI taxonomy): Bacteria > Bacillati > Actinomycetota > Actinomycetes > Kitasatosporales > Streptomycetaceae > Kitasatospora > Kitasatospora sp. NPDC127116. Next base: position 20,026 of record NZ_JBHXTL010000058.1, on the reverse strand, counting down.
TCCAGCAGCTCCGCCCGGTCCGGCGCGGGCAGCGCACGGCGGTCCAGCTTGCCGTTGACCGTCAGCGGCAGCGCGTCCAGCACCGTGATCGCGGACGGGACCATGTACTCCGGCAGCACCCCGCCCAGCCCGGCCCGGACCTCGGCGACGTCCACCTCCGCGGCCACGGCCGCGTCCACGGCCGGGACGACGTAGGCGGCGATGCGCCGGTCACCGGGGACGTCCTCGCGGACGATCACGGTGGCCTGCGCGATCCCGGGCCGGCCGAGCAGGGCGGCCTCGATCTCGCCGAGCTCGATGCGGTGGCCGCGGATCTTCACCTGGTCGTCGGTGCGGCCCAGGTACTCCAGCGTCCCGTCCTCGCGCCAGCGGGCCAGGTCACCGGTGCGGTACATCCGCTCCCCGGCCGAACCGAACGGGCAGGCCACGAACCGCTCCGCCGTCAGACCCCGGCGGCCCAGGTAGCCCCGGGCCAGGCCGGCACCCGCCACGTACATCTCGCCGGGCACCCCGACCGGAACCGGTGCGAGGAACCCGTCCAGCACGAACACCCGGGTGTCGACCACCGGCGAACCGATCGACACCACGCCCGCCGACGGATCGCACGGCCACATCGTGGCGTCCACCGTCGTCTCGGTCGGGCCGTACGAGTTGAACACCCGGTGGTCGCGCATCCAGCGGGCCATCACGTCCGGCGGACAGGCCTCACCGGCGGTCACCAGGACGACGTCGTCGGCGATCGACCGCTCGTCCAGCGTCGCCAGCACGGCCGGCGGCAGCGTCACATGGGTGACCCGCTGCTCCGCCAGGAAGTGCGGCAGGGCCTCGCCCAGGCGGCGGTCCTGCGGGATCACCACCAGGGCCGCGCCGGTCAGCAGGGCCATGAACCACTCCCAGCCGAAGGTGTCGAAGCCCGCCGAGGCGAACTGCCCGACCCTCGACCCGGAGCCGACCCCCAGGTACCGCACCTGACCGGCCACCAGGCTCGCCACACCCGCGTGGGAGACCAGCACGCCCTTGGGGCGACCGGTCGACCCGGAGGTGTAGATCACGTACGCCGCGTCCGCGGTCCGCACCACGCGGTCCACCAGCGCGCCGCCGCCCAGACCGGCCAGCTCCGCCACCGTCTCCGGCGCGTCCAGGACCAGCGCGCCGGAACCGGGCAGAGCCGACACCGTGCCCGCCGAGGCCAGCACCGTCACCGGCCTCGCGTCCTCCAGCATGTAGCCGATCCGGTCCGCCGGGTACGCCGGGTCGATCGGCATGTACGCACCGCCGGCCTTGACCACCGCCAGCAGCGCGACCATCAGCCCGACCCCGCGCTCCAGGCAGACGCCGACCACGGACTCCGCGCCCACGCCCCGCGACACCAGCAGCCTGGCCAGGCGGTTCGCCCGGGCGTCCAGCTCCCGGTAGGAGACCTCGGCCCCGTCGGCGGCCACCGCGACCGCCTCCGGCAGCCGCTCCACCTGGGCCTCGAAGAGCTCGCCGACCGTCGCGGCCGGAACGTCGGAGGCGGTGTCGTTCCACGCGGTCAGCAGCCGGTCGCGCTGCCGGTCGTCGAGGACGGGAATCCGCTCCAGCGACGTACCGGCGTCCCGCTCCAGCGCGCCGACCATGTTCTCGACCGCCGTGTGCAGCAGACCGCACACCGCGTCCGGGTCGATCGGCGAACCCGCCTGCACCGAGAGCCGGAAGCCGGCACCGGTGTCGTCCACCGAGGCCGTCAGCGGGTAGTTGGTCCGCTCGTGCCCGTACAGCACCCGGATCCCGGCGAGGCCGGTGCCCTCGCCCGTCGCGCCGGGGCTGTGGCGGTAGTTGAGGAGCGAGGTGAACAGCGGGCTCTGCGCCGGCAGGCCGGTGGCCTGCTGGGCGAGGGTCAGCGGGGCGTGCTCGTGCCGCAGCAGCTCGCCCAACTGCACCTGCGCGGCCCGCAGTCCGGCGTCCAGCGCCCGGGTCGCGTCGATCCGGATCGGCAGGGTGTTGATGTACAGACCCGGCGTCCGGTGCGCGGTGCCTCCCGCGTCCATCCGGCCCAGGAACACCGTGCCGAACACGGGGTGGGTCTGGCCGGTCGTCGCGGCCGCGACGCGGGCCCAGGCCAGGTGGAAGAACGCCGCCGCGCTGACGCCGTGACGACGCGCCTGCTCACGGACCCGGCCGGCCAGCTCGTCCGACAGCTCGACCACCGCCTCGCCGGTGCCGCTGCCGTCGCCATGGGTGTCGAGCACGCCGTACGGCGCGGTCGGCTCCTCGACGTCACCGAGCGCCCGCTCGAAGTACGCGCGGTGCTGGTCGGCGGTGACCGCCAGGCGCGCGTGCGCGACGAAGTCGCGGTACGGCGCCGGCTCGGGCAGGCGGTCCTCCTCGTGCTCCAGGTGCGCGCGCACCTCGTCGAAGAGGATCTCCAGGGCCTGGTGGTCACGGGTGAGGTGGTGGCTGCGCAGAGCCATCAACCACTGCCCGGATTCATCGTCCTGATTGATCGTCAGGTCGATCATGGGTGCGCGGCCGATGTCCATCGAGGGCGGGCACGCCGCCAGCAGCCGGGCCACCGCGTCATCGCCGGAACCATGCGAGTCACGGGAGAGCGTGACCTCGTGGACGGGCAGAGTCGCCCGGCGCAGGACGACCTGGAGCGGCTGGGGCAGGTTCTCCCACAGCACGGCCGTCCGCAGGATGTCGTGCCGGTCGACGACGTGCTGAAGCGCGGTCACGAACGCGTCGACGCGCTCCCGCGAGTCGAAGCCCAGAACGACCGGAACGATGTAGACGTCGCGCCCCTGGTCCGCGTCCAGCAGGTGGTGGAAGAAGATCCCCTCCTGCAGCGGCGCCAGCGGGTAGACGTCCGCGACGTTCGCCGCACCGCCCGGGACCGCCGCACTGATCCGGTCGAGGTCCGCCTGGCTCAGCTCGGCCAGCGTGACCATGTCCGGGGTGAGGACGGTCGCGTCGCTCGGGATCCGGTTCTCCGGCACCACGAAGGCCCGGCCGGTGTCGGCGGCGGCCAGCCCGGCGGGCGTCGGCACCTGGAACAGTCCACGCACCGACACCTGGAGGCCGCGCGAGCGCAGGCGCTCGACCAGGGTGACCGCCAGCAGCGAATGCCCGCCGAGTTCGAAGAAGTTGTCGTCGATGCCCACCTGGGGCAGGCCCAGGACCTCGGCGAACACCTCGCAGAGCAGTTCCTCGTCCGCCGTGCGCGGCGCGCGGTAGGCCTCCTGGATCGCGGTGATCTCGGGGGCCGGGAGAGCGCGGCGGTCGAGCTTGCCGTTGACGGTCAGCGGGAGCGCGTCCAGCAGCACGATCGCGGACGGGACCATGTACTCCGGCAGCACCGTCGCGAGGGTGCCGCGCAAGGCGGCGGTATCGATCTCCGCATTGGCGGCGGGGACGATGTAGGCGGCGATGCGCTTGTCGCCCGGGACGTCCTCGCGGACGATCACGGCGGCCTGGGCGACACCCGACTGACCGAGCACCGCCGCTTCGATCTCGCCCAGCTCGATCCGGTAACCGCGCACCTTCACCTGGTCGTCGGTCCGGCCCAGGTAGTCGAGGGTGCCGTCCTCGCGCCAACGGGCGAGGTCGCCGGTGCGGTACATCCTTGCGCCCGCCTCGCCGAACGGGCAGGCCACGAACCGCTCCGCCGTCAGACCCGGACGGTTCAGGTACCCGCGCGCCAGCTGAACACCGGCGAGGTACAACTCGCCCGCCACACCGACCGGAACCGGCCTGAGCCCGGCATCCAGCACGTACACCCGGGTGTTGCCGACGGGGCCGCCGATCGGCACGGTCGCCGTCCCCGGGACACACTCCCAGGCGGTGACGTCGATCGACGCCTCCGTCGGGCCGTACAGGTTGTGCAGCGGAACACCCACATCCCGCAGGAAGGCGTCGCGCAGCTCCGGCGACAACGCCTCACCACTCGCGAACACCGCCCGCAGCGAAGTACAGGTCCGCGAGGCCGGCTCCAGCAGGAACACCTGCATCATCGACGGAATGAAGTGCGTGACCGTCACACCCTCGGCACGAATCACCTCCGCCAGGTAGGCCGGATCGCGGTGCCCGTCCGGACGTGCGACCACCAGGGTGGCGCCGGTGGTCAGCGGCCAGAAGAACTCCCACACGGAGACGTCGAACCCGACCGGAGTCTTCTGCAGCACCCGATCCGACGACGTCAGCCGGTAGTCGTCCTGCATCCACGCCAAACGGTTCACCACACCGTCGTGCGCGACCACCACACCCTTCGGGCGGCCGGTGGAACCGGACGTGTAGATCACGTACGCCGGGCTCTGCGGGCCATGACCCGCCCGCTCCGGGTTCGAAACCGCCTGCACGCCAAGGGCGTTGACGGTCTCGGCATCGTCCAGGTCGATCCGCCGGACACCAGCCGCCAGCTCTCCGCCCATCGTCACACTGTCGGTGACCAGCACCGTCGGACGGCCGTCCTCCAGGGTGGAGGCCAGGCGCTCCGCCGGGTAGTCCAGGTCCAGCGGCAGATACGCCGCCCCCGCCTTCCCGATCGCCACCAGCGACACGACCAGCTCGACCGAGCGCGGAAGACACACCGCCACCAGGTGCTCCGGCCCAACGCCGGCCTCAACCAGCAGGTGCGCCAAGCGGTTCGCCCGCTCGTTCAACTCCGCGTACGACACGACCTCACGCGCCGCACCACTGCCGAACACCACCGCGTCCGCATCCGGCGTCCGCGCCACCTGCGCCTCGAACAGCCCCGGCAGCGTCCCCACCGGCACCTCACGCACGGTGTCGTTCCACCCGTGCAGCACCAACTCCCGCTGCCCGGCGTCCAGCACCGAGACCTGGTCGAGCTTCAGGTCGGGCTCGTGCTCCAGTCCGTCGGCGAGCCGCTCCACCAGAGCCTCGAACAGGCCGCAGACCACGTCCGAGTCCATCGGAGCGCACGCCTGCACCGTGAGCCGGAACCCGACACCGGTGTCGTCCACCGACACCGTCAACGGGTAGTTCGTCCGCTCCTGCCCGAACAGCGGGGTGACGCCGGCAAGGACGGTCTGATGGGTGTCGGCCGTCCGGCTGTGGCGGTAGTTGAGGAGCGAGGTGAACAGCGGGCTCTGCGCCGGGACGCCGGTGGCCTGCTGGGCGAGGGTCAGCGGGGCGTGCTCGTGCCGCAGCAGCTCGCCCAGCTGCTGCTGGGTCACCTTCAGCCCCGCCAGCAGCGACTGGGTCGCGTCGATGCGGATCGGCAGGGTGTTGATGTACAGACCCGGGGTCCGGCTCGCCGTGTCCCCGGCGTCCATCCGGCCGAACAGCACGGTGCCGAACACCGGATGCGTCTGCCCCGTCGTCGCCGCCGCGACCCGCGCCCAAGCCAGGTGGAAGAACGCCGCCGCACTCACACCGTACCGGCGCGCCAACTCGCGCACCCGGTGGGCCAGTTCACCGGAGAGATCGACCACGGCCTCCCCGGCCTCGCTGCCGTCGCCGTGCGTGTCCAGCACACCGTACGGCGCCGTCGGCTCCTCCACCTCCCCGAGCGCCCGCTCGAAGAACGCACGGTGCTGGCCGGCCGTGACAGCCAGCCGGGCGTGCGCCACGAAGTCGCGGTACGGCGCCGGCTCCGGCAGGCGGTCCTCCTCCTGCTCCAGGTGCGCCCGCACCTCGTCGAAGAGGATCTCCAGCGCCTGGTGGTCCCGGATCAGGTGGTGGCTCTGCAGGGCCATCAGCCAGCGGTCCCGGCCCGGATCGGCCGCGACGACGAGCCGCATCATCGGGGCACGGCGGATGTCCATCGAGGGCGGGCAGGCCGCCAGCAGCCGGGCCACCGCGTCCTCGCCCGGGTCCCCGGTGAGGGCGATCTCCTCGACCGCCACCGGGGCCTGCCGCAGGACGACCTGGAGCGGCTGGGGCAGGTTCTCCCACAGCACGGCCGTCCGCAGGATGTCGTGCCGGTCGACGACGTGCTGGAGCGCGGCGACGAAGTCGTCCATGCGCCCGCGCGAGTCGAAGCCCAGAACGACCGGGACGATGTAGACGTCGCGGCCCTGGTCGGCGTCCAGGAGGTGGTGGAAGAAGATGCCCTCCTGCAGCGGCGCCAGCGGGTAGACGTCCGCGACGTTCGCCGCACCACCGGGGACCTGATCCACCAGACGGTCGAGGTCCGCCTGGGTCAGCTCGGCCAGCGTGACCATGTCCGGGGTGAGGACGGTCGCGTCGCTCGGGATCCGGTTCTCCGGCACCACGAAGGCCTGACCGGCGTCGACGGCGGCCAGCGCCGCCGGCGTCGGGGCCTGGAACAGCGCCTTCACCGACACCGGCAGACCGCTCGCCCGCAGTCGCTCCACCAGCGTCACCGCCAGCAGGGAGTGGCCGCCCAGCTCGAAGAAGTTGTCGTCGATGCCGACCTGGGGCAGACCCAGGACCTCGGCGAACACCTCGCTGAGCAGCTGCTCGTCCGCCGTGCGCGGCGCCCGGTAGGACGACTCCAGCAGCTCCGTGCGGTCCGGCACCGGGAGTGCCCGGCGGTCCAGCTTGCCGTTGACCGTCAGCGGGAGCGCGTCCAGCACCATGATCGCGGACGGGACCATGTACTCGGGCAGGACGGCGCCCAGCCCGGCCCGGATCTCGGTGGTGTCGATCTCCGCACCGGCGGCGGGCACCACGTAGGCGGCGATGCGCTTGTCACCGGGGACGTCCTCACGGACGATCACGGCCGCCTGGGCGACACCCGGCTGACCGAGCAGGCCGGCTTCGATCTCGCCCAGCTCGATCCGGTAACCGCGCACCTTCACCTGGTCGTCGGTGCGGCCCAGGTAGTCGATCGTGCCGTCCTCTCGCCAACGGGCGAGGTCACCCGTGCGGTACATCCGGTCCCCCGCACCGCCGAACGGACAGGCGACGAAGCGCTCCGCCGTCAGCCCCGGGCGGTTCAGGTACCCGCGTGCCAGCTGCACACCGGCGATGTACAGCTCGCCCGCCACACCGGCCGGCACCGGACGCAGGGCGGCGTCCAGCACGTAGGCCCGGGTGTTGCCGACCGGGCCGCCGATCGGCACGGTCGCCGTCCCCGGCACGCACTCCCAGGCGGTGACCTCGATGGACACCTCGGTGGGGCCGTAGAGGTTGTGCAGCGGGATGCCCATGTCCCGCAGGAACGCGTCCCGCAGTTCCGGCGACAGAGCCTCGCCGCTGGCGAACACCGCCCGCAGAGACGTGCAGGTCCGCGCGGCCGGCTCCAGCAGGAACACCTGCATCATCGACGGGATGAAGTGCGCGACGGTCACGCCCTCCGCGCGGATCACCTCCGCCAGGTACGCGGGGTCACGGTGGCCGTCCGGGCGTGCGACGACGAGCGTCGCGCCGGTGGTCAGCGGCCAGAAGAACTCCCAGACGGAGACGTCGAACCCGACCGGGGTCTTCTGCAGCACCCGGTCCGACGGCGTCAGCCGGTAGTCCTGCTGCCCCCAGGAAAGGCGGTTGACGATCCCCTGGTGGGAGATCACCACGCCCTTGGGGCGACCGGTGGAACCGGAGGTGTAGATGACGTACGCCGGGCTCTCCGGGCGGTGGCCGGGGCGCTCCGGGTTCGAAACCGGCTGCGCACCAAGCGCGTTGGCGGTCTCCGGCGCGTCCAGATCGATCCGCCGGACGCCCGCCGCCGCTGCCGGGGCCCCGTCCATCGTCACGCTGTCGGTGACCAGGACGGTCGGGCGACCGTCCTCCAGGGTGGAGGCCAGACGGTCGTCCGGGTAGTCCGGGTCCAGCGGCAGATACGCCGCCCCGGCCTTGCCGATCGCCAGCAACGACACCACCAGCTCGGTCGAGCGCGGCAGGCAGACGGCCACCAGGTGCTCGGGGCCGACACCGCCCTCGACCAGCAGGTGCGCCAGGCGGTTCGCCCGCTCGTTCAACTCCGCGTACGACACGACCTCGCGGGCCGCACCGCTGCCGAACACCACGGCCGTGGCGTCCGGCGTCCGCGCCGCCTGCGCCTCGAAGAGCCCCGGCAGCGTCGCGGCCGGCAGCTCACGCGCGGTGTCGTTCCAGCCGCGCAGCACCAACTCCCGCTGCCCGGCATCGAGAACGGCGATCCGGTCGAGCGTGGCGGCGGAGTCCTCCTCCAGCCCGCCGACCAGGTTCTCCACCGCCGTGCACAGCAGACCGCAGACCACGTCGGAGTCCATCGGCGCACACGCCTGCACCGTGAACCGGAATCCGACACCGGTGTCGTCCACCGACACCGTCAACGGGTAGTTCGTCCGCTCCGAGGCGTACACGATGTCGATGCCCGTGGTCCCGATTCCGGGCACGCCCTGCTGGTCGGGGTGAGAACTGGGCACACTGTGGCGGTAGTTGAGGAGCGAGGTGAACAACGGGCTCTGGGCGGGGACGCCGGTCACCTGCTGGGCGAGGGTCAGCGGGGCGTGCTCGTGCCGCAGCAGCTCACCCAGCTGCTGCTGCGCCACCTTCAGACCCGCCACCAGCGGCCGGGTGGCGTCGATCCGGATCGGCAGGGTGTTGATGTACAGACCCGGGGTGCGGCTCGCCGTGTCACCGGCATCCATCCGGCCGAGCAGCACCGTGCCGAACACGGGGTGCGTCTGGCCGGTCGTCGCGGCCGCGACGCGGGCCCAGGCCAGGTGGAAGAACGCCGCGGCGCTCACGCCGTGCCGACGAGCCTGTTCGCGGACGCGCTCGGCCAGTTCGGCCGACAGCTCGACGATCGACTCACCGGCGTCGGTGCCGTCGCCGTGGGTATCCAGCACTCCGTACGGCGCGGTCGGCTCCTCGACGTCACCGAGCGCCCGCTCGAAGTACGCGCGGTGCTGGTCGGCGGTGACGGCCAGGCGCGCGTGCGCGACGAAGTCGCGGTACGGCGCTGGCTCGGGCAGGCGGTCCTCCTCGTGCTCCAGGTGCGCGCGCACCTCGTCGAAGAGGATCTCCAGGGCCTGGTGGTCGCGGGTGAGGTGGTGACTGCGCAGAGCCATCAACCACCGATCACCGACGGTGTCCTGAGCGATCGTCAGGTCGACCATGGGCGCACGGCGGATGTCCATCGACGGCGGGCAGGCCGCCAGCAGCCGGGCCACCGCGTCATCGCCGGAGCCATGCGAGTCACGGGAGAGCGTGACCTCGTGGACGGGCAGAGTCGCCCGGCGCAGGACGACCTGGAGCGGCTGGGGCAGGTTCTCCCACAGCACGGCCGTCCGCAGGATGCCGTGGCGGTCCACCACCGCCTGCAGCGCCGACACGAACGCGTCGACGCGCTCGCGGGAGTCGAAGGCCAGCACGGTCGGCAAGATGTAGACGTCACGGCCCTGCTCCGCGTCCAGCAGGTGATGGAAGAAGATCCCCTCCTGCAGCGGCGCCAGCGGATAGATGTCGGCGACGTTCGCCGCACCACCGGGGACCTGCTCCACGATCCGCGCGAGATCGTCCTCGGCGACCTCGGCCAGCGTGACCATGTCCGGGGTGAGGGCGGTGGCGCCGTCCGGGATCCGGTTCTCCGGCACCACGAACGCCTGGCCGGTGTCGACGGCCGCGAGTCCGGCCGCCGTCGGGGCCTGGAAGAGCGCCCGCACCGAGACCTGGAGGCCGCGCGAGCGCAGCCGCTCGACCAGGGTGACCGCCAGCAGGGAGTGGCCGCCGAGTTCGAAGAAGTTGTCGTCGATGCCCACCTGGGGCAGGCCCAGGACCTCGGCGAACACCTCGCAGAGCAGTTCCTCGTCCGCCGTACGCGGCGCTCGGTAGGCCTCCTGGATCGCGGTGATCTCGGGAGCCGGCAGAGCGCGGCGGTCCAGCTTGCCGTTGACCGTCAGCGGAAGCTCGTCCAGCGCCATGATCGCGGACGGGACCATGTAGTCGGGAAGCGTCGTCGCGAGCGCATCCCGCAGTGCAACGGCATCCACCTCCGCGTCCACGGCCGGGACGACATAGGCGGCGATGCGCTTGTCACCCGGGACGTCCTCGCGGACGATCACGGCGGCCTGGGCGACACCCGACTGACCGAGCACCGCCGCTTCGATCTCGCCCAGCTCGATCCGGTAACCGCGCACCTTCACCTGGTCGTCGGTCCGGCCCAGGTAGTCGAGCGTGCCGTCCTCTCGCCAACGCGCCAGGTCGCCGGTGCGGTACATCCGCTCCCCAGCCGAACCGAACGGGCAGGCCACGAACCGCTCCGCCGTCAGCCCCGGACGGTTCAGATACCCACGCGCCAACTGCACACCGGCGAGGTACAACTCGCCGGGAACACCGACCGGAACCGGCCGCAGCGCCGCGTCCAGCACATACACCCGGGTGTTACCGACCGGGCCGCCGATCGGCACCGTCGCCGTCCCCGGCACACACTCCCAGGCAGTGACGTCGATCGACGCCTCCGTCGGCCCGTACAAGTTGTGCAGCGGAACACCAACATCCCGCAGGAAAGCGTCGCGCAACTCCGGCGACAACGCCTCACCACTCGCGAACACCGCCCGCAGCGAAGTACAGGTCCGCGCGGCCGGCTCCAGCAGGAACACCTGCATCATCGACGGAATGAAGTGCGTGACCGTCACACCCTCCGCACGGATCACCTCCGCCAGGTACGCCGGATCGCGATGACCGTCCGGACGTGCGACCACCAGGGTGGCGCCGGTGGTCAGCGGCCAGAAGAACTCCCACACGGAGACGTCGAACCCGACCGGAGTCTTCTGCAGCACCCGATCCGACGACGTCAGCCGGTAGTCGTCCTGCATCCACGCCAAACGGTTCACCACACCGTCGTGCGCGACCACCACACCCTTCGGACGACCCGTCGACCCCGAGGTGTAGATCACGTACGCCGGGCTCTGCGGGCCATGACCCACCCGCTCCGGGTTCGAAACCGCCTGCACGCCAAGGGCGTTGACGGTCTCGGCATCGTCCAGGTCGATCCGCCGGACACCAGCCGCCAGCTCCCCGCCCATCGTCACACTGTCGGTGACCAGGGCGGTCGGACGGCCGTCCTCCAGAGTGGAGGCCAGACGCTCCGCCGGATAGTCCGGGTCCAGCGGCAGATACGCCGCCCCCGCCTTCCCGATCGCCAGCAACGACACCACCAGCTCGGTCGAGCGCGGCAGACACACCGCCACCAGATCCTCGGCGCCGACACCGCCCTCGACCAGCAGGTGCGCCAAGCGGTTCGCCCGCTCGTTCAACTCCGCGTACGACACGACCTCACGCGCCGCACCACCGCCGAACACCACAGCCGTGGCATCCGGCGTCCGCGCCACCTGCGCCTCGAACAGCCCCGGCAGCGTCCCCACCGGCACCTCACGCACGGTGTCGTTCCAGCCACGCAGCACCAACTCCCGCTGCCCGTCGTCCAGAACGGGAACCAGATCCAGCGAAGAGGCGGAATCCCGCTCCAGCCCGCCGACCAGGTTCTCCACCGCCGTGCACAGCAGACCGCAGACCACGTCCGAGTCCATCGGAGCGCACGCCTGCACCGTGAACCGGAACCCGACACCGGTGTCGTCCACCGACACCGTCAACGGGTAGTTCGTCCGCTCCTGAGCGCGGAGCAGCTGGATCCCGGCGATCGTCCGCGCGGTTCCACCGCCGACCCCGCCGACCCCGCCGGTGGCGGCGGTGCGACGGTAGTTGAGGAGAGAGGTGAACAGCGGGCTCTGCGCCGGCAGGCTGGTCGCCTGCCGCGCCAGGGTCAGCGGGGCGTGCTCATGGGTCAGCAGCTCGCCCAACTGCACCTGCGCCGCCCGCAGTCCGGTGCTCAACCGCTGGGTGGCGTCGATGCGGATCGGCAGGGTGTTGATGTACAGACCCGGGGTGCGGCTCGCCGTGTCCCCGGCGTCCATCCGGCCGAGCAGCACGGTGCCGAACACCGGATGCGTCTGCCCCGTCGTCGCCGCCGCGACCCGCGCCCAGGCCAGGTGGAAGAACGCGGCGGCGCTCACGCCGTGGCGACGCGCCTGCTCGCGGACCCGGCCGGCCAGCTCGTCCGACAGTTCGGCGATCGACTCGCCGGCGTCGGTGCCGTCGCCGTGGGTGTCCAGAACGCCGTACGGCGCGGTCGGCTCCTCGACGTCACCGAGCGCCCGCTCGAAGTACGCGCGGTGCTGCTCGGCGCTGACGGCCAGGCGCGCGTGGGCGACGAAGTCGCGGTACGGCGCCGGGGCCGGCAGCCGCTGGACGTCCTGCTCCAGGTGCGCGCGCACCTCGTCCAGCAGGATCTCCAGCGCCTGGTGGTCACGGATCAGGTGGTGGCTGCGCAGAGCGATCAACCACCGCCCACCATCGATGTCCTGAGTGATCGTCAGATCGATCAGGGGTGCCCGTCGGACGTCCATCGCGGACGGGCAGGCCGCCAGCAGCTGCGTCACGACATCGCCACCGGCGCCGGCACCGGCGTCGGCACCCGCCGCCAGGGCGATCTCGGAGACGGCCAGCGGCGCCTGCCGCAGGACGACCTGGAGCGGCTGGGAGAGCCCCTCCCAGAGCACGGCCGTCCGCAGGATGTCGTGCCGGTCCACCACCGACTGCAGCGCCGACACGAATCCGTCGACCCGCTCCCGCGAGTCGAAGGCCAGCACCGTCGGGAAGACGTAGATGTCACGTCCCTCGTCGGCGTCCAGGAGGTGGTGGAAGAAGATGCCCTCCTGCAGTGGAGCCAGCGGGTAGACGTCGGCGACGTTCGCCGCACCGCCCGGGACCTGCTCCACGATCCGCGCGAGATCGTCCTCGGTGACCTCGGCCAGCGTGATCATGTCCGGGGTGAGAGCGGTCGCGCCGTCCGGGATCCGGTTCTCCGGCACCACGAACGCCTGGCCCGCGTCCACGGCCGCCAGTCCGAGCGGGGTCGGCGTCTGGAACAGCGCCTTCACCGACACCTGCAGGCCGCGCGAGCGCAGCCGCTCCACCAGCGTCACCGCCAGCAGGGAGTGACCACCCAGCTCGAAGAAGTTGTCGTCGATGCCGACCCGCTCCAGCCCGAGGACCTCGGCGAACACCTCGCAGAGCAGTTCCTCGTCCGCGGTGCGCGGCGCCCGGTAGGACGCCTCCGGCAGCGCCGACCGGTCCGGTGCCGGCAGGCCCCGGCGGTTGATCTTTCCGTTCGCGGTCAGCGGCAGCTCGTCCAGCACGACCACGGCGGACGGGACCATGTAGTCGGGGAGCGTCACCGCGAGCGCGTCCCGCAGTACGCCGGCATCCACGGCCGCGTCCACGGCCGGGACGACGTAGGCGACGATGCGCTTGTCGCCCGGGACGTCCTCGCGGACGACCGCGACGGCCTGGGAGACGCCCGCCCGGCCGAGCAGGGCGGACTCGATCTCACCCAGCTCGATGCGGTAGCCGCGCACCTTCACCTGGTCGTCCGTACGGCGCAGGTACTCCAGCGTGCCGTCCTCGCGCCAGCGCACCAGGTCGCCGGTGCGGTACATCCTTGCGCCCGCCTCACCGAACGGGCAGGCCACGAACCGCTCCGCGGTCAGGCCGGCGCGGTTCAGGTAGCCGCGTGCCAGGCCGCTGCCGGCGATGTACAGCTCGCCCGCCACGCCCACCGGCACCGGTCGCAGCGCCGCGTCCAGCACGTACACCCGGGTGTTGAGGATGGGCCGGCCGATGGAGACCGGGGTGTCCGCCGAGACCTCCGAGGCCGTGGACCAGATGGTCGTCTCGGTCGGGCCGTACAGGTTGGTGACGGAGGCGGCGGTGCCCGCCAGGGTGCGGGCGAGCTCGCCGGGGAGCGCCTCGCCGCCGACCAGGACCCGGACGGACCGCAGGACGTCGTCGTCCGCCAGGGCCCGCCACAGACTGGGCGTGGCCTGCATGACGGTGACGGCCTCGCGCCCGAGGAGGGCGCGCAGGGCGTCCGGGTCGCGGACCTCGTCGCGGTCGGCGAGGACCACGGCGGCGCCGGACACCAGCGGAAGGTGCAGTTCGAGTCCGGCGATGTCGAAGCCGATGGTGGTGACGGCCAGCAGGCGGTCGTGCTCGGTGACCCGCAGGCGGTGGTTCATCGCCGCGAGGAAGTTGTTCAGCGCGGAGTGCGGGAGGACGACGCCCTTGGGGCGGCCGGTGGAGCCGGAGGTGAAGATGACGTAGGCCGGGTTCTCCGGGCGGTGGCCGGGGCGCTCCGGGTTCGAAACCGGCTGCGCACCAAGGGCGTTGGCGGTCTCCGGCGCGTCCAGGTCGATCCGCCGGACGCCCGCGTCCGCCGTCAGGGCCTCGTCCGTCGTCACGCTGTCGGTGACCAGGGCGGTGGGACGGCCGTCGGCCAGGGTCGTCGCCAGGCGCTCGACCGGGTAGTCCGGGTCGAGCGGCAGGTAGGCGGCGCCCGTCTTGGAGACGGCCAGCAGCGACACGACCAGCTCGGCCGACCGCGGCAGGCACACGGCCACCAGGTGCTCCGGGCCGACGCCGTCGGCCGCCAGCAGGTGCGCCAGGCGGTTGGCCCGCGCGTTCAGCTCGGCGTACGTCAGGCTCTCGCCTGCGGCGACCAGGGCGACGGCCTCCGGGGTGCGGGCGGCCTGCGCCTCGAAGAGCTCGGGCAGGGTCGCGGCCGGGACGTCGGAGGCGGTGTCGTTCCAGGCGGTCAGCAGCCGGTCGCGCTGCCGGTCGTCGAGGACGGGGATGCGGTCGAGCGGGGTCCGGGAGTCCTGCTCCAGCTCTGCGGCCAGGTTCTCGACGGCGGTGTGCAGCAGACCGCACACCACGTCCGGGTCGATCGCGGGAACGGCCTGCACGGAGAGCCGGAAGCCGACGACGGTGTCGTCCACCGACACGGTGAGCGGGTAGTTGGTCCGCTCGTGCCCGTACAGCACCCGGATCCCGGCGAGGCCGGTGCCCTCGTTCGCGGCGCCGGGGCTGTGGCGGTAGTTGAGGAGCGAGGTGAACAGCGGGCTCTGCGCGGGGACTCCGGTGGCCTGCTGGGCGAGGGTCAGCGGGGCGTGCTCGTGCCGCAGCAGCTCGCCCAACTGGACCTGGACGGCGCGCAGTCCGGCGTCCAGCGGCCGGGTGGCGTCGATCCGGATCGGCAGGGTGTTGATGTACAGCCCGGGGGTCCGGTGCGCGGTGCCCCCGGCGTCCATCCGGCCGAGCAGCACGGTTCCGAACACGGGGTGGGTCTGGCCGGTCGTGGCCGCGGCGACGCGGGCCCAGGCCAGGTGGAAGAACGCCGCGGCGCTGACGCCGTGGCGGCGGGCCTGCTCGCGAACGCGCTCCGCGAGCCCGTCGGACAGTTCGACGATCGACTCGCCGGTGCCGCTGCCGTCGCCGTGGGTGTCCAGCACTCCGTAGGGTGCGGTCGGCTCCTCGACGTCGCCGAGTGCCCGCTCGAAGTAGGCGCGGTGCTGCTCGGCGCTGACGGCCAGGCGCGCGTGGGCGACGAAGTCGCGGTACGGCGCCGGCTCCGGCAGCCGCTGGACGTCCTGCTCCAGGTGCGCGCGCACCTCGTCCAGCAGGATCTCCAGCGCGGTGTGGTCGCGGGTGAGGTGGTGACTGCGCAGGGCCATCAACCACCGCCCACCGGGGGCGTCCTGAGCAATCGTCAGATCGGCCATCGGGGCACGCCGGATGTCCATCGACGGCGGGCAGGCCGCCAGCAGTCGGGCCACCGCGTCATCGCCGGAGTCGCCCGCGTCACGGGAGCCACCGGAGCCACCGGAGCCACCGGACAGCGTGACCTCGTGAACGGGCAGGGTCGCCCGGCGCAGGACGACCTGGAGCGGCTGGGGCAGGTTCTCCCACAGCACCGCCGTCCGCAGGATGCCGTGGCGGTCCACCACCGCCTGCAGCGCCGACACGAACGCGTCGACCCGCTCCCGCGAGTCGAAGGCCAGCACGGTCGGCAGGATGTAGACGTCACGGCCCTGCTCCGCGTCCAGCAGGTGGTGGAAGAAGATCCCCTCCTGCAACGGCGCCAGCGGGTAGACGTCGGCGACGTTCGCCGCACCACCGGGGACCTGCTCCACGATCCGGTCGAGGTCCGCCGGGCTCAGCTCGGCCAGCGTGATCATGTCCGGGGTCAGCGCGGTCGCGCCGTCCGGGATCCGGTTCTCCGGCACCACGAACGCCCGGGCGGCCTCGTCGGCCGCCGACAGCCCGGCGGGCGTCGGCGCCTGGAACAGCGCCTTCACCGACACCGGCAGCCCGCGCGAGCGCAGCCGCTCGACCAGCGTCACCGCCAGCAGCGAGTGCCCGCCCAGCTCGAAGAAGTTGTCGTCGATGCCGACCCGCTCCACGCCGAGGACCTCGGCGAACACCTCACAGGTCAGTTCCTCGTCCGCGGTGCGCGGCGCCCGGTAGGACGCCTCCAGCAGCGCCCCCCGGTCCGGCGCCGGCAGGGCGCGGCGGTCCAGCTTGCCGTTGACCGTCAGCGGCAGCGTCTCCAGCACCACGACCGCGGACGGGACCATGTACTCCGGCAGCATCGTCGCGAGGGCGCCCCGCAGCACGGAGGTGTCGACCTCCGCGCCCGGGTCGGGCACCACGTAGCCGGTCAGCCGCTTGTCGCCGGGGACGTCCTCGCGGACGATCACCGCCGCCTGGGCGACACCCGCCCGACCGAGCAGGGCGGCCTCGATCTCGCCCAGCTCGATGCGGAAGCCGCGGATCTTCACCTGGTCGTCGGTGCGGCCCAGGTACTCCAGCGTGCCGTCGGCGCGCCAACGCGCCAGGTCCCCGGTGCGGTACATCCTTGCGCCCGCCTCGCCGAACGGGCAGGCCACGAACCGCTCCGCCGTCAGCCCCGGACGGTTCAGGTAGCCCCGCGCCAGCTGGTCGCCCGCGACGTACATCTCGCCCGGCACGCCGACCGGCGCCGGCCGCAGTCCGGCGTCCAGCACGTAGACGCGCAGTCCGGGGATGCCCTCGCCGATCGGGCTGCCCAGGGAGCCCTCGACGGCCGTCGACCGGTCGAGCCGGAGGTGGCTCACGTGCACGGTGGTCTCGGTGATGCCGTACATGTTGACGAGTCGCGGGGCGTCGTCCCGATGCCGCGCGTACCACTCGCGCAGGCGGCCGGTGTCGAGCGCCTCGCCGCCGAACACGACAGTGCGCAGCCGCAGTTCGGACCCGAGGTCCGGGTGCCGGGCCTCGGCCTGGGCCAGCTGGTAGAAAGCGGACGGCGTCTGGTTGAGGACGGTCACGCCCTCGTCCGCCAGCAGGCGCAGGAACTCCACCGGCGACCTGGACACCTCGACCGGCACGACGACCAGACGGCCGCCGTGGAGCAGCGGGCCCCACAGCTCCCACACCGAGAAGTCGAAGGCGAAGGAGTGGAACCAGGTCCACACGTCGTCGGCGCCGAACTCGAACCACGGCTGGGTCTCGTCGAGCAGGCGCACCACGTTCCCGTGCGGGACGACGACGCCCTTGGGGCGGCCCGTCGAGCCCGAGGTGTAGATGATGTACGCGGTGTTCGCCGGGGACAGCGCGCCGGGGACCTCGGCCGGCAGCGGCACGTCGCCCTTGCCGGCGGACAGCCGCGCGAGGGTCTCCGGGTCGTCCAGGACCACCCGGCGGACGGCCTCCTCGTGCGCGACCGCTCCCGCCGACGCGGTGGAGGTGATCACCAGGGCGGGGGCGCAGTCCGCGAACACGAAGCTGATGCGGTCCGACGGCGAGGCCGGGTCGACCGGCAGGTAGGCGCCGCCGGCCTTCAGCACGGCGAGCAGGGCCACGACCAGGTCGAGCGAGCGTTCCAGGCAGACCGCGACGGAGGTCTCGGGCCCGACGCCGTGCCGGACCAGCAGGGCGGCCAGCGCGTCCGAGCGCTCGGCGAGTTCCGCGTAGGTGAGCCGGGCGTCGCCGAGGACCGCGGCGACGGCGTCGGGCGTCCGCTCGACCTGCGCCGCGAAGAGCGCCGGCAGGGTCGCCGCCGGCCGGGTGCCGCGCGCGGGGGTGTGCCACGCGTCCAGCAGGCGGTGGCGCTCGGCCGGGCTCGTCACCTCCAGCAGGCCGAGCGGCCGGTCGGGGTCCGAGAGCGCCGAGTCGAGGACCTGGACGAACCGCTCCGCCATCGCCTCGACGGTCGCCTCGTCGAACAGGTCGGCGGCGTAGGTGATGCTGCCGGCCAGACCGGCGGGCCGGCCCTGGGCGTCGAAGCGCTCGGCGAGCTGGACGTCGAGGTCGAACTTGGCCGGACGCTGGTCGCCGCTCAGCGGCTCGGCCTCCAGGCCGGGCAGCCGCAGCTCCGCGTCCGCGTTGTTCTGGACGCTCAGGGTCACCTGGAACAGCGGGTGCCGGGACATCGAGCGGGCCGGCGCCAGGTCCTCCACCAGGCGCTCGAACGGCAGGTCCTGGTGGGAGAACGCCTCCAGCGACGTCTCCCGGACCTGCCGGAGCAGGTCCCGGAAGGTGGCCTCGTCGGCGACCCGCGCCCGGAGCACCAGCGTGTTGACGAACAGGCCGACCAGGTCGTGCAGGGCCTCGTCCAGGCGCCCGGCGATCGGCACGCCGATCGGGATGTCGTTCCCGGCCCCGAGCCGCGACAGCAGGACGGCGAGGGCCGCCTGCGCCGCCATGAAGACGGTGGCCCCCTCGGCCTTCGCGGTCCGCACCAGTCGCTCGTGGAGCCCGGCGGGCACGGTCAGGTCGACCACGCCGCCCACGTGCGAGGCGCGGGTGGGACGCGGCCGGTCGACCGGGAGTTCCAGCTCGTGCGGCATGCCCGCGAGCGCCTGGCGCCAGTGCGCCAGCTGCTCGTTGAGGAGGCTCTCCGGATCCTCGTCGGCGCCGAGCACGTCCTGCTGCCAGAAGGTGTAGTCGGCGTACTGGACCTCCAGCTGCTCCCACTCGGGGGCCCGCCCGCCCCGGCGCGCCGCGTAGGCGACGGAGAGGTCCCGTGCGAGCGGGCCCCTCGACCATCCGTCGCTCGCGATGTGGTGCATCACGACGATCAGCGCGTGGTCGTCCGGCGCGGTGGCGAACAGCCAGGCCCGGAACGGGATGTCGTGCTCCAGGTCGAAGGTGTGCCGGGCGGCCGCGGCCAGCGCCGCCGGCAGGTCCGCGGCGTCCACCTCGGTCACCGGCAGGTCGATCCGGGCCGACTCGGCGGCCAGGACCTTCTGGTGCGGCTTGCCGTCCTTGGCCGGGAAGACGGTGCGGAGGACCTCGTGGCGCTCCACCACGTCCCTCAGGGCGTCCCGCAGGGCCTCACGGTCCAGGGCTCCCCGCAGGCGCAGGGGGAGCGAGATGTTGTACGTGTCGCTCGGCCCCTCCAACTGCCCGAGGAACCACAGCCGCTGCTGAGCGTAGGACAACGGGATCATCAGATCTCCTCCTGCCTGGTGCGACGACGCAGGGCGGGCCTGGTGCGCTTGGGACGGTTGATGTGGGACGAAAGGCCCGCCACGGTGGGGCTCTCGAAGATCGCCCTGAGAGGCAGTTCGACCTCCAGGGCGGAACGGATCCGGCTGACCAGCCGGGTGGCCAGCAGCGAGTGCCCGCCGAGTTCGAAGAAGCTGTCGTCGATGCCGACCCGCTCCAGACCGAGGACCTCGGCGAACGCCTCGCACAGGAGCGTCTCCTCGGGCGTCCTCGGCGCGCGGTAGGAGGCCTCCAGCTCCGCCGTGCGGTCGGGGGCCGGGAGGGCGCGGCGGTCGAGCTTGCCGTTGACGGTCAGCGGCAGAGCGTCCAGGGCGATGACGGCGGAGGGGACCATGTAGTCGGGCAGGACGGCGGCCAGGGCCGTCCTGACCTCGGCCGTGTCCACCTCGGCACCGGTGGCCGGGACGACGTAGGCCGTCAGCCGCTTGTCGCCCGAAACGTCCTCGCGGACGATCACCACACCCTGCGCGATACCGGGCCGGCCGAGCAGCGCGGACTCGATCTCGCCCAGCTCGATGCGGTAGCCGCGCACCTTGACCTGGTCGTCGGTGCGGCCCAGGTACTCCAGCGTGCCGTCGGCGCGCCAGCGGGCCAGGTCGCCGGTGCGGTACATCCGCTCCCCGACCGAACCGAACGGGCAGGCGACGAAGCGCTCCGCCGTCAGGTCCGGACGGCCCAGGTAGCCGCGCGCCAGCTGGACACCGGCGATGTACAACTCACCCGCCGCACCCACCGGAACCGGACG
>NZ_JBHXTL010000057.1:0-57308 GCF_042677365.1 Kitasatospora sp. NPDC127116 | reverse complement strand
GGGGGGGGGCTCGGGCCGTCGACCTGCCCGCGGCGGGGGGCGGGGGGGCGGTTAGCGCACCCGAGGAATGGGGGGGGGGGCCCAACCCGGCCCCCCCCCCCGGCCGCGCCCCCGGAACGCCGCCAGAGCGCCCTCGGAACGCTCTCGGAACGCCCCCCGGGCCCGGCTTCCACTGCGCGCGGAAGCCGGGCCCCGCCCGCTCAGCCGGAGAGGCGCCCGGCCGCCTCCTCCTCGGTGAGCGCGTCGATCTCGGCGATCAGCAGCGCCTCGATCCGGGCCGCGAGCGCGGCCGGTGTGCTGCTCTCGAACACGTCGCGGATGGGGATGTCGAGTCCGATCCCGGCCCGGATCCGCGCGGCGACCCGGGTGACCAGGAGGGAGTCCCCGCCGAGCGCGAGGAAGTCGTCGAACACCCCGACCCGCGGGACTCCTAGGACCTCCTGCCACAGGTCGGTGACCAGCTGCTCGGCGTCGGTGCGCGGCGCCACGTAGCCCGCCCCGGCGGCCGGCCCGGGGTCGGGCAGGGCCGCGAGGTCGGGTTTGCCGTTCGGGGTCAGCGGCAGCCGGGCCAGGGTGAGCACGGTGTCCGGGACCATGTAGGCGGGAAGCCGCAGGGCGAGGTGCTCGCGCAGCTCGGCCGGTCCGGGCTCGGCACCCGGGCACGGGACGGCGTACGCCAGCAGTCTCCGGCCGTCGCGGACCAGCACGGCGGCCTGCGCGACGGCCGGGTGCGCGGTCAGCGCGGACTCGATCTCCGCGGGCTCGATCCGGTAGCCGCGCAGCTTCAGCTGGGCGTCGCCGCGCCCCAGGAACTCCAGCCGGCCGTCCGCCCGCCACCGGGCGCGGTCCCCGGTGCGGTACATCACGCCGCCGAGGAACGGATCGGGCACGAAGGCGGTCGCGGTCAGGTCGGGCTGGCCCAGGTAGCCCCGGGCCAGGCCGCTGCCGCCGATGTACAGCTCGCCCTCGGCTCCCCGGGGCAGCAGCCCGCCGCGCTCGTCCAGCACGTGCAGCCCGACCCCGGGCAGCGGGCGGCCCAGCGAGGGCCGGCGCTCGGTGTCGGCGGCCGTCAGCTCGGCCGCGGTGACGATCACGGTGGCCTCGGTGGGGCCGTAGGTGTTTAGGAGCCGGACGGCGTCCCCGTGCCGTCGGCGCCACCGGGCGACCGTGTCGGCGCGCGCCTCGGAGCCGCCGATGACCACCAGCCGCAGTGCCTCCGGCCAGCGGGTCTGCTCGCCGAGGCCGACGAGTTCCTCCCAGTAGGCGGTCGGCAGGTCGAGCACGGTGACGGACCGGCCGGACGGGCCGTCCAGCAGGTCGGGCAGGGTCCGGCCGCCGCCGGGCAGCAGTACGACGCACGCCCCGGCCGCCAGGGCCGGCCAGAGCTCCTCCACGTGGGTGTCGAAGCCGAGGGAGGCGAACTGGACGATCCGGTCGGCGGGGCCCAGCGCGTAGCCGTCCGGGCCCGTCATCCAGTCGACCCGGGCGGACACCGCCGGGTGGTCGACGGCGACGGCCTTCGGCGTGCCGGTGGACCCGGAGGTGTAGAGGACGTAGGCCAGGCCCCGCGGGTCGGGCGGGGCGAGGTCGTCGGTCCCGGCGCCGGGCAGGTCGGCGGTTCCGGCGCCGGGCAGGTCCGCGCCGGTGAGGGTGAGGACGGCGTCGGCCTCGCGGACCATCAGGGCGCGGCGGTCCTCGGGGTGGGCCGGGTCGAGCGGGAGGTAGGCGGCGCCGGCCTTCCAGACCGCGGTCAGGGCGACGACCAGGTCGAAGGAGGGTGCCATCGACACCGCGACCACCCGGCCGGCCACCGGGCCGAGCCGGTGCGCCAGTTCGGTGGACCGCCGGTCGAGTTCGGCGTAGGACAGCGTCCGGCCGTCGCAGTCCAGGGCGGGCGCGTCCGGCCGCGCGGCGACCTGGTCCGCGAACCGCTCCAGCACCGTTCGCACGGTGGCGGGAGCCGTCGGCCCCGCGCCCAGGGCGAGCAGCGCCGCCCGCTCCCGCGCTCCGACGAACCAGTCGCCGTGCAGGGGGAGTTCCGGGTCCTCGACGATCCGCGCGTACAGCTCGCGGCACCGGCCGCCGAGCGCCTCGACGGTCTCCCGGTCGAAGAGCTCGCGGTCGTAGCAGAAGGAGAGCGTGATGCCGCCGTCGGCGGTGCGCCAGCTGTCGAGCAGCAGGTCGGTCTTGGCCTGCTCGAAGCCGGAGTCCATGCTCGTGGTGCGGACGCCCGCGGGCAGCGCGGGTTCGCCGGAGCCGTCCGCGAGGTCGTTCTGGCTCTGGTGGACGAAGACGGCCTGGTAGAGCGGTCCGGCTCCGGTGTCCGCGGGCAGGCCGAGGTGGGCGGCGAGCCGCTCGGCCGGGGCGTCGGGACGGCTCAGGGCGGCGAGCGCGGCGGACCTGGTCCGCTTCAGCACCCCGCGGAAGTCGGGGTCCCCGGTCAGGTCCGACCTGATCACCGCGGTGCGGTTGAAGTAGCCGAGCAGCGCTTCGTGCGCCGCCTCGGTGCGGCCCGCCAGCGGGGTGCCGACCACGAAGTCCCGGCAGCCGGTCCAGCGGGCGAGGACGCACTGGTAGCCGGTGAGCAGCACCATGAACGGGGTGCACCGCTCCTGGCGGGCCAGCCGGTCGAGGGCGGCGGTCAGCTCGGGGCCGAGGTCGACGGTGACGAAGCCGGCGGGTCTGGTGGGGTCCGACGGTCTCGGCCGGTCGAACGGGAGGCGCAGCGCTCCGGTGCCGGCGAGCCGGTCCGCCCAGAACCGGAACGCCTCCTCGCCCGCCTCCCCGCCGGTCCTGGCCCGTTCGGCGCGGGCGAAGTCGCCGTACTGCAAGCGGAGTTCGGGCAGCTCGGCCGGTGCCTCGCCGATCGCCTCTCGGTAGAGGGCCAGCAGTTCGCGCCACATCGTGCGGAAGGACCAGCCGTCGGCGACGATGTGGTGGACGACGACGCTGACCGCGTGCTCCCGCTCCCCCGCGCTGATCAGGGTCGCGCGCAGGGGCGGCGCGGCGGCGAGGTCGAACGGCGCGTTGACGTACGGGCGGCAGGCGTCGGTGAAGTCCGCCTCGGTGGCTCCCTCGGGCAGGCGGAGGGTGACCAGGTCGGTCGCGGCGGGGGGCTGGACCAGTTGGACGGGCTCCGCGGCCCCGGGGTCGTCGTACCCGAAGCGGGTGCGGAGGATCTCGTGCCGTTCGGCCAGCCGGCCGAGGGCGGTGCGCAGGGCCCGCGGGTCGAGCGGCCCGGTCCAGCGCCGGTTTAGGTACATGTTGAAGCCGGCGTCGTCCGGGTGGAGCTGCTGGAGGAACCAGAGCCGGCGCTGTTCGGCGGTCAACGGGTGGGTGGCGGTGGTGGTCACCGGACGGTCACCTCGGTCTCGGAGCGGTGCGGGAGGGTGGGCGCGACGGCGTCGGCGTCGGCGTCACTGGACGGCCGGGCGGTGCCGGCGGCCCGGTCCTGGATGGCCTTCAGGCCGACCAGGTCGTCGGGCTCGGCGTCGGGGACGTCCCGGTCGAAGTGCCGCAGCACCGGGACGGCCAGGCAGACCAGTGCGAGGGCGGCCATGGCGAGGCCGAACAGCAGGTAGAGCAGTCCGATGCCGCGGCCCTCGCCGGTGCCGATGAGCCGGCCGACGGTGGAGGCGAGGGCGCCGCCGCGGTCCATCAGCGGCTGGAGGAGTCCGGGGCCGAAGGGGGCGACGACGGCGAACCCGACCGGCAGGGTCGACCAGGCGACCATGGTGTTGACCGCGATCACCCGGCCGTGGAAGCGCAGCGGCACCTTGGTCTGCACGATGGTCGCGTAGGCGCCGTTGAGCAGGGCGAGCGCGAAGGTCATGCCGAACGCGCCGAGGGCGACCGTCCAGATCGACGGGCGCAGCCCGGTGAGCAGGCAGGCCCCGGCGACCGCCAGGGTGGCGAGCAGCACCCCGCGCAGCTTCCGTCGGCGCGGTCCGCCCCAGGCCACCAGGGTGATCCCGCCGAGCACGGCGCCGAGGCCGGCCGCCGTGGACACCCAGCCGGCCGCGGAGAGCGGGGCGAAGGAGAGCACGAGCGGGGTGGTGAGCAGGAACAGCGGGGAGAGGAAGACGTTCAGGACCGCGAAGTACAGCAGCATCGCGCGGAAGTGGCTGCTGCCGAGGGCCCGTCGGAAGCCTTCGCGGATCTCGGCGGGAATGCTCTCCCGCCGGGTGGAGCCCATCACGTCCGGGAAGCGCACGGCCAGGGTGACGCCGATGGCGACCGCGTAGCCGGCCACGTCGAGGGCGAGGATGCCGCCGAGTCCGATGGCGGCGAGCAGGCCGACGGCGAACAGCGGGACGAGGAACTGGGCGAGGCCGAAGGCCATCTGGACCACGCCGTTGGCGCGGCCGAGGTAGCGCTTGGGGACGAGCTGCGGCACGGACGCGTTCCAGGCGAGCCGTTGGAAGGAGAGGGCGGCGGACAGCACGGCGACGAGCGCGTAGGCGTGCCAGACCTCCAGTCCGCCGATGGCATACAGCAGGAGCAGGACGACCTGGGTGAGGCCGGCGGCGAGGTCGCCGAGGAGCATGGTCCGGCGCCGGTCGCCCCGGTCGACGATCGCTCCGGCGATCGGGGCGGCGAGGATGCCGGGCACCAGGCCGCAGGCGGCCAGCAGCCCGAACTGGGCGAGGGAGCCGGTGCGCAGGTAGATCCAGACCGGGAGGGCGAACTCGGTGAGCGCCGATCCGATCATCGACACCTGCTGCCCGGAGGCGACGGTGAGGAAGCGGCGCATGGTCGGGCGGACGGGCGCCTGCGCGTCCTGCGTGACCGGCCGTTGGGCGTCCCGGGAAAGCCCGGCCAGCCACCAGGTGGCGCCGTCCGTCCGGCGGTGGCGGTCCTCCTGCCCCGCGGCGATCGACCGGTGGACGCCGGTGACGACGGCCGCGAGTTCGGCGGCCCGGTACTTGAGGTAGAAGTGGCCAGCCTCGTCGAGGACCACCACGGCGGTGGTGTCGGCGATCCGGTGCCACTCGCGGAAGCGCTCCTGGTAGAACTCGGTGGCCGGGTCGCGGTCGCCGCAGACCGCGATCACGGGGGCCTTGATCCGTCCGCCCTCGGTCCCGAACATCCGGGTGAAGTACCGTTCGACGTCCTTGGTGCCGGTGCGGCGGTTGCGGACGATCAGCCGCAGCTGTTCCGGGTCCAGGTCGTCGGTGTCCATCCCGGCGGCGGCCAGACCGTTGATCATGTCCTGGTCGCTGCGCATCCGGTCGAGGAGTTCGGCCCACCGCTCGCCGACGGCCGCGCCGCGTCCCCTGGGGCGGGCGAAGGGGAAGATGCCGCCGAGGTGGACGGCGTCGATCTCCCGGCCGGCGGCCTCGACCCGGCGGGCGATCTCGACGGCGAGGCGCACGCCGACCCCGCAGTGCCCGTACAGCACGATCCGGCCCTCGACGCCCTCGACGATCTCGCGCGCGCACCGGTCGGCGACCTCGTCGACGTCCATCGGTTCCTCGCCGAGTTCGTGGCCGGGGACGGCGATGGAGTGCAGCGCCCAGTCCTCGGGCAGGGCGTCGGCGAGCGGCTTGTAGATCAGCGCGCTGCCGCCGCCGTAGGGGGCGCAGACCACGCTCGCGGTGGTGCGGCGGCGTTCGGGGGTGAGCCGGTGCAGCAGCCCCCGCGGTCCGCGGTCGGCGCCCGGGTCGGCGACGAGCCCGGCGAGCTGCCGGACGGTCGGGAAGCGGAAGAGGTCCATCACGCCGACCGGGGTCGGCAGGTCGGGGAAGGTGCGGCGCAGCCGGGCGACGACCTGGGTGGCGAGCAGCGAGTGCCCGCCGATCTCGAAGAAGTCGTCCAGGGCGCCGACCTTCGCGACGTCGAGCACCTCGGCCCAGATCGCGGCGATCAGTGTCTCGGTGTCGCCCTCGGGTTCGACGTGTCCGGCGGCCGGGGCGGTGTCCTCGGGTTCGGGCAGCGCCTTGCGGTCGACCTTGCCGTGGGCCAGCAGCGGCAGGCGGTCCAGGACGACGTACCGGGCGGGGACCATGTAGTCCGGCAGGACCTCGCCGAGCGTCAACCGCAGTTCGGCCGCGGCGGGGACGGCCGCGTCGGCCGCGCGTTCGAGGTAGGCGACGAGGTTCTGCCGGATCCCCTCGCCCCGGACGGTGACGAAGGCCTGGGTGACGCCGGGCAGCGCGGTGAGCGCGGCCTCGATCTCGCCGGGCTCGACCCGGTAGCCGCGGACCTTGATCTGGTCGTCGGCGCGGCCCAGGTACTCCAGCACGCCTGCCCCGGCCTCCGGCCGCCAGCGGGCCAGGTCGCCGGTGCGGTACATCCGGCCGCCGGCGAACGGGTCCTCGACGAAACGTTCCGCCGTCAGCTCGGGGCGGCCCAGGTAGCCGCGGGCCAGCCGGTCCCCGCCGAGGTACAGCTCGCCGGTCACGCCGGGCGGCACCGGCCGCCCGGCGCCGTCCAGGACGTAGCAGCGCGCGCCGGCGAGCGGGGTGCCGATCGGGGTGTTGCCCGGGCCGTGCTCCCCCGGCAGGACCTCGTGGACGGTGACGCCGACCGTCGCCTCGGTGGGGCCGTAGTGGTTGAACACCGCGCAGCCGCCCCGGCCGGCCAGGTCGGCGGCCCAGGCCCAGGACGAGGCCTCCCCGCCGAGCACCAGGGCGCGGCGCGGCAGCAGGCGTTCGAGCGGGGCGTCGGCGGACAGCGCGGCCAGGTGGGAGGGCGTCATCTTGAGGTAGTCGAGCGCCGACGCCTCGATGTGTGCGGCGAGTTCGGCGCCGGCGATGCGCCGCGGCAGCAGGTGCACCCGGCCGCCGGTGGTGAGCGCCAGGTAGAGCATCGTGATGCTGAAGTCGAACGACAGGGACTGCAGCAGCCCGTAGCGGGCGCCGGGCTCGATCCGCAGCCGTTCCCGCACGCCGGCCAGGTAGTTGAGGATCTCGCGGTGCTGCACCGCGACGCCCTTGGGCTGCCCGGTGGAGCCGGAGGTGTAGATGACGTACGCGAGGTCGTCCGGTCCGGACGCCTCGGCGAGCGGCGCGTCGTCCGACACCCGGTCCGGCGTGGGGTCGGCGCGGTCCACCAGCAGCTCCGCGCCCCCGTACGCGGGGAACCGCTCCCGCAGCTCCGAGTCCGTCACCAGCACCCGCACGTCCGCGTCGGCCACCAGGTGGGAGAGCCGCGCGGGCGGCTGCTCCGGGTCCAGCGGCAGGTAGCAGCCGCCGGCCTTCAGCACGGCGATCAGGGCGACCGCCAGGTCCGGGGACTGTTCCAGGCACACCGCCACCCGGTCGTCCCGGCCGACGCCCAGCGCCCGCAGCCGCCGGGCCAGGACGGTCGCCCGTGCGTCGAGTTCGCGGTGGGTGACGGTGGCGTCCTCGAAGACCAGCGCGGGGCGGTCGCCCGCCTGCCGGGCCGCCGCCGCGAGCAGCGCGGTCAGCGTTCCGGGCCCGTCCTCGGGGAGCGCCGGGCCGGCCGCCCATCCTTCGACCAGGTCGCGGTGCTCGGTGCCGGTCGTCACCGGCAGGTCCTCGACGGCCCGGTCCGGATCGGCCGTCGCCGCCGCCATCAGGACCTCGAAGCGCTCGGTGAGCCGTCGCACGGTGTCGGCGTCGAAGAGGTCGGTCCGGTAGGTGATCAGCCCGAAGAGCCCGCCGTCCTTCTTCTCCCGCAGGTAGAAGGCGAGGTCGGAGTGGCTCGTGGTGGCGGCGTGCCCGAATCCCTCCGCGGTGGCGGCGGGTGCGGTGGGGGCGGCGCGGTCGCCGTAGTTCTGGAACGCGAAGGTGGCCTGGAACACCGCCGAGCGGCTGACGTCCCGCTCGATGTCCAGGTCGGCGACCATCTGCTCGAAGGGCACCTCCTGGTGGGTGTAGGCGTTCAGCGTGGTCTCCCGGACCCGGCCGACCAGCTGTCCGAAGGTGAGTCCCTCCTCCAGCCGGGCGCGGATCGGCAGCATGTTGACGAAGGCCCCGACCACCGCCTCCAGTTCCCGGTGGAGACGGCCGGCCACGGCCGAGCCGATCGCGAAGTCCCGCTGGCCGGTGTGCCGGCCGAGCAGCACCTGGAGCCCGGCCATCAGCACCATGTACGTCGACGCGCCGCGGGCGCGGGCGCACTCGGCGACGGCGCGGGCGAGTTCCGGGCTCCAGTGCAGTTCCACGGCGGCGCCGTCGAAGGTGAGCAGCGGCGGCCGGGGGCGGTCGACGGGCAGTTCCAGGGCGGGGACGTCGGCGAGTTCGGTGCGCCAGTAGTCGCGGGAGGCGGCCAGGGCGCCGCTGTCCAGCCGGTCCCGCTGCCAGCACGCGTAGTCCCCGAACTGGACGGGGACGGGCGGGAGTTCGTGCTCCGCGCCGTGGGCGTACCGGGCGTGGAGCAGGTCCAGTTCGCGGTTGAGGATGTCGATCGACCAGCCGTCGCCGACGATGTGGTGCATGACCAGGGCGAGGACGTGGTCCTCGGCGGAGAGCCGGACGAGCAGGGCGCGCAGCAGCGGCCCGGTGGCGAGGTCGAAGGGTCTGGCGACCAGCGCCCCGATCTCGTCGGCGGCTCTTCGGCCGGGGTCGGGATCGTCCGAGGCGTCCACGAACGCGGCGGCGAAGGGGCCCGGTTCGGCGATCAGGACCTCGGCCCTGCCGTCCTCCGTGACCGGGAAGGTCATCCGCAGGCCCTCGTGCCGTGCCACCAGGGCGGCCAGGGCGGTGTCCAGCGCCGAGCGGTCCAGCGGGCCGCGCAGCCGCCGGGCCGGGGCGAGCGTGTAGGCCGTCCCGCCGGGCGAGAACTGGTCCATGAACCAGAGCCGTTCCTGTCCGCTGGACAGGGGCGGGGCGCTGCCCTCCGGGCGGGGCTCGACCACCCGCACCGGGGCCGCGGCGCCGCGCAGGCGCTGGGCGAGGAGGGATCGTTTGGTGGCGGACCAGCCTGCGGGCAGGTCCTGGGTGTCGGTCATCGGCAGTCCGTTCGGGCGTGGAGCGGGGAGGACGCGCAGGGGCGGTCGGCGGCGGTCAACGCCGCTCTCGCACGACGGCGGCCAGGGCGGCCGGGGTGGAGGCGTCGAAGAACAGGTCGAAGGCGAGCTCGACCCCGAAGGCGGCGCGGATCCGGGCGGTGATCTGGATGATCGTCAGCGAGTGTCCGCCGTGGTCGAAGAGGTCGTCCTCGGGGCCGAGGCCGGAGACACCCAGGACCTCCTCCCAGATCGCCAGGACGCCCGCCGTGACGTCGTCGGCCTCCGCCGCTGCCGCGGCCCGCTCGCGCGGCGGGTCGGGCAGCGCGCGCCGGTCGAGCTTGCCGCTCGGGGTGAGCGGCAGGCGGTCGAGGGTGACGAACTGCCGGGGCACCATGATCGCGGGCAGGGTGCGCAGCAGGTGGTCCCGCAGGTCCGCGTCGGGCAGCGGTGCGCTGCCGGGAGCGGGCACCCGGTAGCCGACGAGGGCGGGCTCCCCCTCGGCCTGCTCGCGGACGGCGACGGCCGCCGCGGCGACGGCCGGGTGGTCGAGCAGCGCGGCCTCGATCTCGCCGAGTTCGATCCGGTGGCCGCGGATCTTCACCTGGTCGTCGATCCGGCCGTGGAACTCCAGTTCGCCGTCCCGCGTCCACGCCACGAGGTCGCCTGTGCGGTACATCCGGCCGCCGGCGAACGGGTCCCCGACGAAACGTTCCGCCGTCAGTTCGGGCCGCCCCCGGTAGCCGTCCGCGAGGCCGTCGCCGCCCAGGTGGAGCTCTCCGGGGATCCCGATCGGCACCGGGAGGCCGTCGGCGTCCAGGACGTACGCCCTGGTGTTGGCGACCGGCCGGCCGATCACCACGGCGTCCGGCTCCACGGGGACGTCGGCGCAGGTGGCGTAGATCGTCGCCTCGGTCGGGCCGTACCCGTTGATCAGCCGGCCGAGGGAGCCCCGGAGCTCGCGGGCCAGCGGGAGCGGCAGCGCCTCCCCGCCCACGATCCCGGTCAGCCCGGCCGGCAGGGGCCCGGCGCTGAGCAGCACGCGCCAGCCCGAGGGGGTCGCCTGCAGATGGGTCACGCCTTCCCGCCGGATCAGCCCGACGGTGCCCGGCGCGTCCAGGGCGGCGCCGTCCGGCGCGAGGACCAGCCGGCCGCCGGTGACCAGCGGCAGCAGGATCTCCAGCCCGGATATGTCGAAGGAGAGCGAGGTCAGACCGAGCCAGACGTCCTGCGGTCCCGAGCCCAGCCGGTCCGCGAAGGAGGTCAGGAGGTTCACCAGGGCCCGGTGCCCGATCTCCACGCCCTTGGGACGCCCGGTCGAGCCGGAGGTGTACAGCACGTAGGCGAGGTCGCCGGGCGGGGCCGGCTCCGCCCCCGGGGCCGTCGGTTCCGTGCGGCCGCCGCCGAGGCGCAGGACGGCCGGTGCCGCCGCCACCACGTCGGCAGCGGGCTCCCGGTCGGCGACCAGCAGGGCGGCGCCCGAGTCGGCGAGCAGGAACGCGAGCCGTTCGGCGGGGTGGCCGGGGTCGAGCGGCAGGTAGGCGGCCCCGGCGGCGTGCACCGCGAGCAGGACGGCGGGCAGGTCGGCGGAGCGCTCCAGGTGCAGGGCCACGACGTCACCGCTGCGGACCCCGGCCCCGCCCAGGACGGCGGCCAGTTCGTCGATCCGCTCCACCAGCGCGCGGTAGGTCAGCCGCTCGGTGCCCGCGCCGACGGCGACGGCGTCCGGCGTCTCGGCGGCCCGCTCCCGCACCAGGTCCAGCGCCGTGCGCTCGCGCGGGTAGGCGCGGGCGGTGGCGTTCCACTCCTCCGTCACCAGGTGCCGCTCGCACTCGCCCAGCAGCGGCAGGGCGCCCAGCGGCGTGTCGGGCGCGGCCGTCGCGGCCTCCAGCAGGGCCGTCCAGTGCCCGGCGATCCGGTCCACGGCGTCCGGCGACAGGACCGCCGGAGCGTACTGGAGCGAGAAGGCGAGCCCGTCGGCGGTGTCGACCGCCTGGAGGTGCAGGGTGTTGCGGGCGGCGCCGTTGAACACCGCCCGGTCCACCCGGACGGTGCTTCCCGGGAACACCGGGTCCGCGGCCGCGCCGCGCCGGTAGCCGAACGACACGGGGGCCAGCCCGGCGCGCGGCGTGAGGCCGCCGACCGCCGCGCCGAAGGGCACCGGACGGAACGGGTACCCGCCGCGGGCCTCGGCCCGCACGGCCCGGGCGAAGGCGGCGAAGGACGTCCGGGCGGTCACCCCGGCCGGTGCGTGCACCGGCAGCTCGTTGACGAACAGCCCGATCTCCCCGGCCTGTTCGGGGGTCCGGACGGACAGCGGCACGGCGACCGGGACGGCCTCGCCGCCGTAGCGCAGCAGCAGGGCGTGCAGGGCGGCGAGCAGGAACTCGAAGACGGTGACGCCGCAGCGCTCCGCGGCCTCGGCCAGGTCCGCCCGGCCCCGCGCGTCGATCCGCCACGCGTCGGACTCGCCGGACGCCGGGGCCGTGACGGCGTGCGGCAGTCCCGGGAGGACGGGCTCCGTCGCCGCGGCCCACCGCGGGCCGTACCAGTCGGCGGCCCGGCGGACGAGGTCGGGGTCGGGCGGGGAGAGGGGCACGGACGGGATCCGGTCGGCGGCCGGGGCGGCCTCGCCCAGGGCCTGCCCGTAGGCCGCGGCGAGTTCCGCCACCAGAACGTCCTTCGACTCCCCGTCGAAGACCGCGTGGTGCACGACGGCCAGCAGTTCCGCCGCCTCACCGCTGCCGCGGTAGAGGGTGAACCGGGCCAAGGGGCCCGCCTGCAGGTCGAACGGTCGTGCCGTCTCCTCGGCCAGCCGCTTCTCCCGGCCCCGCGCGCACTCCTCGGAGGCGTCGACCACGTCGAGGACCGGGGCGGGGCCGGGCTCCAGCACGAGGCTGCCGTCGCGTTCCACGAACACCCGGGACAGGGCGGGGTGACGTGCCGTCACCGTCGAGACGGCCCGGGCGAGGGCCTCGGCGTCGACCCGGTCGAAGGAGAGCAGGACGGGCATGTGGAACACCCCGTGCGTCTGGCCGAGGCGCTCGGTGAACCAGACGCCCCGCTGGAAGGGCGAGGCGGGCAGGGGGAGGGAGTGTGGCATGTGCGGCTCGATTCGGCAGTCGGTGAATGGCGCGTTCCCCGTGGCCGGGCGCCGACGTGGCCGGCGCCGCGGATGCTCTGGCGACCCGGCCGCCGGGTGGCGTCCGACCGGCCCCCGGCCGGCCGACGGGCCGCTCCGGCCTCGACCCTCCCGGCCCGCAGATCCCCCCTGCGCACGACCGGTTCGGAGCCGGTCCTCTCCCCCGATGAAAAAGACCGATCTTGGTCCAGACCTGCCGAGAGGTTGGCAGAGATGCCCACCGCCGTCAAGGGTCGTCCACCCCGCTGACAAAGGCGTCATGAACGCGTCCAGCCTGCGGGAATGCCGTCCCGGGAGGCCTTCTGATCGTTCGTCATCGTCGTACCGCCCGCCGACCGGACCACGGGGCACCGACGGGCCCCGCGCCCTCGCCCGGCCGTGCCCCGCCCGGGGCGCGCCGCCCCGGCGCCACCCCGGCGCTACCCCGGCGGGTCCGCGTGGCGGCGCGGAACCGCCCCGGGCCGGCGCCGGATCAGGCGAGCGGGCGGCAGAGCAGGGCGGCCGGGGCCCCGTACTGGAGGCGCTGCCAGGTGGAGGCGACACCGGCCAGGTACTCGCCGTCCGCGCACTGGCCCTTGTAGCGGCCCGGCGCCCAGTCGCTCGCCACCGAGCCGCCGGTCGCGGGCCGGTTGTCGCCCCGGTCGAACCAGAGGGTGCGGCCGTTCAGCGGCAGCGGGGCGGCCGCGGGTGCGCACAGCAGGGCGGCCATGCCGTTGCCGCGCACGCCGTAGCCGACCGCGAAGGCACGGTCGGGGCACTGGAGCTTGTCGTAGCCGGACGCCCAGTCGCCCCCGGTGACGTAGCGCTCGTCGGTGACGGTGGTCCAGTCGCCGCTGCCGGCGGCCGGTTCGCCCGCGTCGGTGCACAGCGCCCGGCTGTCGCCGCGGGCGAGGGCGGTCAGCCGCTGGCCGTCCGGGCAGTTGCCCTTGCGGTTGCCCGGGCTCCAGTCCGCGCGGGCGAGCATCCGCCGGGAGAGGTCCTGGTCGCCGTGGTCGAGGGCGAGCATGTTCCAGTGGGTCACCGCGGGCACCGGGCCGCTCGCCGCCGGGGCGTCGATCAGCCTCGTCCAGTCGGCGGCCCGCCAGTCGCCGGGGTCGGTGAGGCCGGTGCGCCTGCCGTCGGGGCCGTAGGAGAGCAGCGCCCAGGTGTCCAGCGGGCGGCCGGCGGTGTCGGCCCAGCCGACCAGCGGCCAGACGGCGAAGTCGGTGTCCTCGCGGACCAGGATGTCGGTGAACGCGTGCAGCCAGGCCTGCTCCTTGGCGTCGGTCGAGCCCCGGCCGCCCGCGCCGAACTCGCTGATCCACACCGGGGCGGTGAAGTGCTGCCCGGCCCCGGTGACGAACAGCGCCTCGTCGTCCACCACCCGGGCGAGCTGCTCCGGGGTGAAGTCCTGGTAGCGCGGGTCGGCGGTGGATCCCGGGCCGCTACCCGCACCGGTGTTGGCCGGGCCGGTGTAGGCGTAGAAGTGCGCGGAGTAGACCAGCTTGCCGGAGTCGATCAGGGTGTTGGAGAGGTTGCGCACCGGGGTCAGCATCGGGCGGCCGTGGCTGAACCCCGCGGCGGGGACGCCGTACCAGTTGATGCCCTCCATGACGACCAGCAGGTCCGGGTCGGCCTGGAGGATGCGGTTGCCCGCCTCCTCGAAGGCGGCGTACTCGTCGTGGGCGTCGCCGAGGCCCCAGTTGGGGTCGTCCCAGACGTCCCGGCGGACCTCGTTGCGCAGGTCGGCGCCGACCACCCGCTTGTCGGCCTTGTAGCGGTTCACCATGAACAGCCAGTCGTCCTCCCACTGCGCGGTCGACTGGCCGCTGTTCCAGCGCTCGTTGCCGTCCAGGCCGCAGCAGAAGCGGTAGCTCGTGGTGTGGTTGT
Organism: Kitasatospora sp. NPDC127116; assembly: GCF_042677365.1. Lineage (NCBI taxonomy): Bacteria > Bacillati > Actinomycetota > Actinomycetes > Kitasatosporales > Streptomycetaceae > Kitasatospora > Kitasatospora sp. NPDC127116. The sequence continues at coordinate 43,383 of NZ_JBHXTL010000057.1, read as the reverse complement.
TGAGGATCACCGCGAAGCCGTCGGCGGTGAGCGCGGCCACCACGGCGTCGAAGACCTGGAGCGGGGTCCGGCCGCGCAGCTGGGGGTTGGCGGCGACGGCGGAGTCCGGGACGGGGACGGTGTCGTGGATCATCGCGTTGGCGAACGGCAGCCGGATGCTGTTGACGCCGAGCCCGTGGAAGTCGGCCAGCAGCCGGGCCACCGGCACCCGGTCCAGACCCAGCGGGATGTTGTGCGACACCTGCCCGGCCTGGTTGTTCGCCGGATCGTCGGCGCTGCCGCTGCCCTGCCAGGTGCCCTGCGCACCGGCCCAGTTGGCGGACTTCAGCTTGAAGCGCTCACCGTTGGCGTCCACCACGTAGCGCCCGCGGGTGCTCAGCGGTCCGGTCCAGGACGCGGCCGGCCGGGCCTCCGGGCCGCCGTCCGGCGCCGCGACCCCGGGGCCCGCCACCAGGACGGCGAGCACCGGCAGGGCCGCGGCCAGGGCGAGCAGACGCGCCGCAAGACTCTTCATGATCGTCCCCGCTGTGGTGAGGTGGCTCGGGCCGTGACCGGGCGCACCGGCGCCGTCGACGGGGGACGACGATATGACGGAACCCCAGGCGCGGGAAGGGCGCGTGCCGTCCTCCCGGGGAAATCCGGGTGAACGTCAGCGGACGCGCCGCAGGGCGCGCCGCACCCGGGGCCGCCGCGACGCGGCGGCGAGGACGCCGGCAAGCCGTCAGCAGCCGGGCACCCGCCGCGATCCACAGCAGCACCCGGCCGAGCGGGCGCAGCCAACCGGCGTCCGGCCGAGCGGGCCCAGCCAACCGGCGTCCGGCCGGGCGTCGGCGGGCCCGGGCCGGCCGAAATCCCCCAACGGGCTCCGGACCGCCGGCGGGCTCCGTACCATCGACCCCACGCCCGTACGGCGACACCACTGGGGGGATCGTGCCGCCCACAGCACTGCGCGCCCTGGCCCGGCTGATCGACCGCACGTTCGCCCGGGTCGCCGCCGCCGCCGTCGACGCCCGTACCTTCGACCGGGCCCTGATCGCCCGGGAGACGAGGTTCTGGAGCGATGTCGAACCCGCCGTCGCCGCCCTCGCCGCCCGCCCCGGGACGGGACGGGCACTGCTCGCCCGGCGGACGCTGCGGTGGATCGCCGACCACGACGCGGACCGCCACGACTGGGCGGCGGAGGACCCGGGCACGGCGGGGCTGCTGCTTCCCCCGCGGCCCGACGATCCGAGCCTGCCCTCCTGGGACGTCCGGGGCCACATCGCGCCGCCCTGGAGCCGGCCCCTCGGCGAGGACGCCCGAGCCGCCCTCTCCCCGTACGATCCGACGGACTGCCGGTTCCTCGGCCTCGAAGCGGAGTTCCGCCGGGACCGGCTCGACGCGGCCCTGACGGTTCAGCTGCCGCGCCGGTACGACGCCGGCGAACGCGTCCACGCCGGGGCCCGGCTGGGCATCGAACTCGAAGCCGTCTCCGAGCTCTCCTTCACCAGCGGCAGCGGCCCCACCGGCGCCCTCACCTGGCACACCGGGAACGGCCGGGTCGAGGTGCTGGCCGGCGAGCACGGCCGGCTGGTCGCCGAACGCGCCGTCCTGAGGATCGGTGACGCCTGCTGGCACCTCAGCGAACCCGGCCGGTCCGCCGCCGCCGTGACACCTCGCCACCGCGACGAGCGCCGCCCCGAGGAGTGGCCGCTCGGCCCGGCCTTCGCCCTCGCCTTCCCCCACCACGCGAGCAGCCGGCTGGCCTCCGCGCTGGTACGGCAGGCGCTGGCCGGCATCTCCCGCGCCCGCCGGGTGGAACGGGTCGACCAGCGGCACATCCTCACGCTCTGCCGTGTCTTCGAGGGCGCCGGAACGGAACTGCTCGCCGCCGGCGCGCACGGCGGGCGGGCGTTCCGCCGGCTGATCCTGCGCTGGGTGGAACGCGGCGGGCAGCCGCTGACGGACTGGTTCGCCGGGATCCTCCACGTGAACAGCCGCGGCGGCCCCACCGGTGCCTGGGCCAGGAAGCTGGCCGTCGAGCTGGCCCTGCGTTCCGGCCCGCGACCGCCCGGGCCCTGGACCCCATCACCGGAGCTGCCCCGGGCGGCCGTCCTGCGGCTGCTGTCGGTCGACTTCGACGAGCGCCGGCACGAGCGCTCGGCCGCCGGGGCCACCGTCCAGTTCGCCGTACCGCCCACCGACGGCGGCGGACGCGAGGACGGCTGGGACCTGAGCTCGGTCGGCATCGACGGCCTCGACCGGCTCCGCCTCTCCCCCGGAGCCTTCGCCGGCCCCGACCGCCTCGAACCGCTCCGCCGACGGAAGCTGTCGCTGGAGTCGGGCTCCGCGCTCGCCCTGTCCTGGCACGACGGAGCGGTGAGCCGGGCGGGGAAGGGGTGGACGGGGTGGCCGGCGGCGGTCGGACGGATCCGCGCGGTCGGCCCGGAACCGGTCGTGCCCATCGTGCCCCTTCCGGAGCAGCAGCGGCGGACCACCGACTGACCCCGCCGCCCTACGCCTCCTCCTCCGGGCCGTCCTCGCCCCGCTGGTCCTCGGTGCGCCCGGCCCGCCAGTAGCCCATGAAGCAGACCGCGCGCCGGTCCATCCCCCGCTCGCCGACCAGGTGGCGGCGCAGCTCGCGGACCCCGGCCGCCTCCCCGGCGATCCAGGCGTACGGCCGGCCGCCCGGCAGTTCGGCGGCGCGCACCGCCTCGGTCAGGCCCGGCGCGTCGTCCCGGCGGTGGATCCAGACAATCTCGACGCCGGCCCGGCCGGGCGACAGGTAGGCCTCCTCCCCCGGTCCGTCCACCTCGGCGAAGACCCGGACGGGAAGATCCTCGGGCAGCTCCTCCAGGATGGCGGCGATGGCCGGCAGCGCCGACTCGTCCCCGGCCAGCAGCACCCAGCCGGGGTCGGCGGGCAGGGTGAACTCCACCCCGCCGGCCTGCTCGACGGCCGGCCCGTACACCACCACCCGGTCGCCCGGCGCGGCCCTGACGGCCCATCGGGAGCCCGGGCCGGCGTCCCCGTGCACGGCGATGTCGATGTCGATCTCGTCGGGCTCGCGGCGCCGGCCGCGGACGGTGTAGGTGCGCAGCACCGGGCGCACCTCCGGGGACATCTCCCGCCAGCTGTGGTACCAGCCGAAGTCGCCGTCGCCGGGCGGGATCAGCGGCTCGGTCTGGCCGGCGAGCGGCAGCAGCAGCTTGATCCGCTGGTCGAGGCCGCCGTTGACGAACCCGGTGAGGCTCTCCCCGGTGAGCGTGATCCGGACCAGGTGCGGCGTGAGGCTCGTGGTGCGGGCGACGCGCAGGGGGAAGAGCGCGAAGCGGGCGGGAGCGGTGACGGTGGACAGGGCGGGCTCCTTCCATCGGAACGGGCGGACGCCGCGGCCGCGCCGGTTCGTACTCTCCCGACACCCACCGCAGCTTAGGTGAGGCTAACCTAATATTCCTGCCGCGAACACCCGCCCCCGGGCGGTCGGTACGAGCGCGGGGCCGGACCGTCCCCGGCTCCCGACCGCCGTTCCGGATGGGCCGGACGGGCGGACTCCCCCGTCCCCTGCCGGGCGTGTCGCCGCCCAGGCCGGACACTGCAGGTGCTGCGGACCGGCCGGACTGCGCCGCCCGGCCCCCGGGACGAAGGGAACTCGGTGTTCAACCTCGTGGATTTGGCGTTGGAGAAGGTCATCACCGGCCGCCTGCCGGGCGTGCGCGTCGACTTCACGGTGCCCACCCGCGCCTGGAGTACCCAGGCCCCGAAGAACTCCGTCAACATCTATCTCTACGACGTGTGTGAGGACCTGGAACGCCGTCAGGCCGGCAGCGTCCGCGTCGGCGGATGGCCCCTGCCGCTCGTCCTGGAGTCGGATCCTCCCCGCTATGCCCAGGTGTCCTATCTGATGAGCACTTGGGGCGGCACCCCGCAGGACGACCACGGTCTGCTGGGGCAGCTCTTCGCCGCCCTGACCCACGTACACTCCCTCGACCTCGGTACCGCCGATTCCGACTCCACGGCCCTGTTCCACGTCGGGCTGCCGTGGGCCGGAGACCGTACGCACGCCGAGCTGTGGAACGCGGTGGACAACTCGCTCTCCCCTTCCCTGCACGCCACGGTGAGTGTTCCGCTGCCCGCCTTCGAACCACCGACAGCGGTCCCGGTGGTCTGGCACGACCCGGTCGTCGTCGTCCGGCCCGGAACGGAGCGCCCGGAGGAGACGCGCAGTCCGGCGGGCGACGCGTTGTCACTCGACATGACCGTACGCACCGGGGACCAGCAATGACGCAGACCGCCGCTCCGCCCTCCGAGGCTCCGTCCTCCGAGGCTCCGCCGGCCGAGAGTCCGGTTCGGCCCCTGCCCGCGACGGGCCCCACCGGAGAGGCCTGCCTCCTGGAGCCGCTGGCCTGGCTGGAACGGCGGGTGCACCGTGCCCTGTCCTCGCGCACGACACCGACGGACTCCCCCGGCCCGCCGGACGACCAGGACGCGGTGCCCTTCACCGCGCTCGAAGCGCCCGCGGAGCACACCACCGGGTCGTCATCACTGCACCGTCTCGCGCGCGCCTTCGGCCTGGGCCCCGTCGACCTGTCGGTGTTCCTCGTCGCGCTCGCCCCCGACCTGGACAGCCGCTTCGAACGGTTCTACGCCTGCCTCAACGACGACCCCACGCTTCCCCACGCGACCGTCGCCCTCGCCCTCACCCTCAGCGGTGTGTCCCCCCTCTCGACCACCGCGAGGGCCGTCGTCTCGCCCACCGGGCCGTTGCGCTCCGGCGGGCTGCTGGCCGTGGAGGACTCAGGCCGCCCCTTCCTGTCCAGGGCCCTGTGCGTTCCCGACCGGGCCGCCGACCACCTCCTCGGGCACGACGCGTTCCCCCGTCGGCTGCGCCCGTTCCTGAACCCCCTCCCGACGCCACCACCGCTGCCGGGCCCGGCCCGAGCCACCGCCGACCGCCTCGCGGCGATCCTGGGCGCACCCGATCGCCGCCCCGTCCACCTCCGCCACCGGCCCGGGCACGCCGGCGGGGAAGCCGAGACCGTCGCCGCGGCGGCCGCGCACGCGCTCGGCCGCCCGCTCCTGCGCCTGGACTGGGACGGCCTCAGCGCCCTTTCCGACGCGGACGCCCTGCTGGCCGAAGCCGTCCTGGAAGCCCGGCTGCGCGAGGCCGCCCTGCTGGTCGTCCTGCCGCCCTCGACCACGTCCGACCACGGCCGCGCGCCGGAGCTCTGGTCGCGCCTCGGCGAAGCCGCGCCCGTGCTCCCCCTGGCCCTGGCCGGCACGAACCCCGGGGACGCCGCATCGGCACGCCTCGCCCCGGTGTTCCTGGAGTGCCCCGCGACCACGGCCGCCGAACGGGCCACACTCTGGCACGCCGAGCTGGCCGGCCTTCCGGGCCTGGACCCGGACCGCGCGGCCGGCCTCATGGCCTCCTACCGGCTGGCGCCGCACCTGATCCCCGCCGTCGTGGCCACCGCCCGCCGACAGGCCCACGCCATGGACCGCGCCCCGGCCCCGAAGGATCTGACCGCCGCGGCCCATCTGCACCACGACGGCGCCCTGGGCCGCCTCGCACGCCGGGTGGATCCCGCCGCGGGATGGACGGACCTGGTGCTCCCGGACCCGACCGCCGACAGCCTGCGGGCCCTCGCCAACCGGGTGCGCCACCGCGACCGAGTGCTGGGCGAATGGGGCCTGCGCCCGGGAGCCGCCCGCGGACACGGCGTCAGCGCCCTGTTCACCGGCCCCTCCGGCACCGGGAAAACCCTCGCGGCCGAGGTGGTCGCCGCCGACCTCGGCTTCGACCTGCACGTGGTGGACCTGTCCACCGTCATGAGCAAGTACATCGGCGACACCGAGAAGCACCTGGAACACCTCTTCGCCGCGGCGGAAGGACTCAACGGGATCCTCCTCTTCGACGAGGCCGACGCCGTGTTCAGCAAACGCACCGCCGTCCGCGACGCCCACGACCGCCACGCGAACGCCACCACCGCCTACCTCCTCCAGCGCCTGGAGGCCTTCGACGGGGTCGCGTTCCTCACCTCGAACCTCCACGCCAACATCGACAACGCCTACCTGCGCCGCTTCGACTTCGTCATCCCCTTCCCCCTCCCGGACGAGGAGGGACGCCGGGCCCTGTGGGACACCTGCCTCGGGCCGTCCGCACCGCGCGCCGACGGCCTCGACCTCACCCTGCTCGCCCGCAGGTTCGAGCTGACCGGCGGGGAGATCCGCTGCTGCGCCACCACCGCCGCCTACCACGCGGCCCACGACGGCCGGCCCATCGGCACCACCGACCTGCTGGACGCCGTACGGATCGAACACCACAAACTGAACCGCTACGTCGACGAGCAGAAGTTCTCCCTACCCGGCCCCGACTGACCGGAGTCCCCGTGTACGCACAGCCGAAGAAAGCCGGACCGCTGAACGACAACCGGTCCCAGCAACCGCCCGCCCACAGGACGGGGCGGGAGGTTTCCAGACGAGGCGGCCTCCTCGCCTTCTCCCGGGAGACCGGAAAGGGCGCCGCTTTCACCCGTTACTCGGCAGAGTCCCGCACCGATCGGACGTGCTTCTACCGCGCCATGACGGAAGCGGAGTTCCGCCACCTGGAGCGGACGGATCGGATGCCGGTGCAGGAGAAGGGCTACCAAGGGCTGTCCCCCACGCGGGAGTACGCGGAGAAGTATCTCGGCAAGCCGGGGTACCTGGTCGAGTTCGCCATTGATCCTTCCGTGTCGCTGGAAGCCGACCTCTTCTCCTACACCGGCGTCCTCGCGAAGCCCCAGGACGGGGTGATGTCCTTCGGGCTGGCGAAGACCGCCACCCTGGCGGCGTGGGTGAAGGCGAAGCCCAAGAAGGGCGCGGAAGGTTTCGCTCGACCCGGCGACGCGGTCCAGTACTTCAATCAATGGCTCGCGGTGAAGCTCGTCACCTGGCGAGTCGTCGCCTGCAACGTTTGACCGGTCCCGGATCCGCCCCCGAGCAGAGGCCGGTGATCACCCCGCTCGGCCGTCGTCGACAGCGGCGCGCACCGGCGATTCACGCCGAACACCATCGAGGAGACCGCCGTGCCGCACCACCCTCCGCGCCGAAGAAGCCTCCCGGGCTCGACCGGACCCGTCGCCGGACCACCGGTCAGGCAGCCCAGCCCCGCACTCGACCTCGCGACGACGACGTTCCGGCGTCCCGGCCCCGTGCGCACGGACCTCTTCCTCGCCTACGCCACGCTTCCCCAACTGCGCACCGCACGCCTGTCCGCCGGGGAGGGCACGGAACTGGCCGCGGCGATCGACCGGAGGATCGCGGAACTCCTGGCCGTCCACGGAGTCACCGAGGCCCCGACCGCCCAGCTCAATCCCAACTGGACGCCGGACGAACGGATCCTCGCACAGCCGCGCCTGACGCCCCCTCACGCACTGCGGATCGACCCCGTCAGCCGCAGCATCTGGGAATCCGGCGCGCCCGACAACGCCTTCACGGGGCTGGTGCACCTGCCCACCCGCACCATCCATCTGGTGGCACTGAAGCCGGCCAGGAGGTCGACCCCTTTCCCGATCGGCGGAATCACCGGCTACCGCGCCACCCCCGTCGTCCACAATGTCGGCGGCAGCGGCGGGCAGGTCCCGTCGACTGTCGACCAAGCCACCGACCAGGCCCAGGAGAGGGCGAGGACGGTGGCGGAGAGGATCGCCGCCGGCCCGTCCCGTCCCCCCACCGGCACCGCGAGCCACACCCAGCTCGCCGAGATCGTCGGTGTGCCGCAGGCGGAATGTGTGGGATTCTCCGTGTTCCAAGGAGAGGACGGCCGGGTCAAGTCCTTCAACTGGACCTCGCGCTCGTCCAATTCCTCGCAGTTCTTCGTGACCAACCTGCTCGGAAAGAAGGAGGGCACTTCACAGGTCTCCCGGAGCTGGGCAGCAGCGATCATGGAGACCCTCAACCGCGACTTCGGCGCGGCCCCGGCGCCGGAACCGGCCTCCGCTCCGCCGCCGGCGAGCGCCCCACCTCCGCCCCCGCCTCCCGTCTAGGCCCAATACTGGTGACTTTGGTCCGATTCGGTCGTTGAGTGGGTTGTGCCACGGCCTGGACAGGTGAAGTCGCCGGCGAGTGACCGGCTCTCGGACCGGATTGCGTTGGGGGTGCTGACGCGGGCATTCCCGCCCGATTTGATCGATGAGGTGGTCGCCGAGTGCGGTCGGGTCGAGCAGCGGCACCGGCTGCTGCCCGCCCGGGTGGTGGTCTATTTCGTCCTGGCGATGTGCCTGTTCTTCGGGCAGGGCTATGAGGAGGTGGCCCGGCTTCTCGTCCAGGGCCTGGAGCGGGAGGGCCGGTGGGCCGGTGCCTGGCGGGTGCCGACGACGGCGGCCATCGGCCGGGCCCGTCTGCGGTTGGGACCGGAGCCGCTTCGAGCCCTGTTCGCGAGGGTCTGTCGGCCGGTAGCGGTTCGTGGGACGCGAGGCGCCTGGTATCGCGGCTGGCGGCTGGTCGCAGTGGACGGTACGACGTTCGATCTGCCCGACACCACGGCGAACGCCGACTTCTTCGGACGTCCGGGCACCAGCCGCGGGCAGGGCAGGAGTGCGTATCCCCAGGCGCGGGTGGCGGCGCTGGCGGAATGCGGCACCCATGCCGTGTTCGCGGCTGACGTCGCACCGCTGTCCGTCCACGAGGCCGCCCTGGCCGAGCGGCTGTTCCCCGCGCTGGCCGAGGACATGCTCGTGCTCGCCGACCGTGGATTCTGCGGCCTGGACCTGCGGCGGGCCGCGAAGGCGGGCGGCGCCGACCTGCTGTGGCGGGTGCGGAGCGTGGTCGTGCTGCCGGTCGTCGCGGCGCTCGACGACGGCTCCTACCTCTCGGAGATCGTCGCCAAGCGGGACCACTACCGACGGGCCGACCCCGAGCGGGTGCGGGTCATCGAGTACACCCTCGGCCACGACGGCGGCGACGGCACCGTCTACCGGCTGATCACCAGCATCCTCGACCCCGCCGACGCCCCGGCCGTGGAACTCGCAGCCCTCTACGCCCAACGATGGGAGATCGAGAACACCCTCGACGAGATCAAGAACCACCAAGGCAGCCCCGGGCTCGTCCTGCGCTCCCAACATCCACGCGGGGTCGAGCAGGAGGTCTTCGCCTTCCTGCTGGTCCACCACGCCCTGCGCGAACTGATGCACCAGGCCGCATTGCGGATCGGGCACGATCCCGACCGGATCTCCTTCACCCGCAGCCTTCGCATCGTCCGCCGCCACGTCACCGGGCAGGCGGCGCTTTCCCCCCTACCGACTCGCCCGGGCCACCACCCAGAGCCTGCGTGAGATCGGCGAACGACTCCTGCCCGCAAGACGGTTGCGCTCCAACCCCCGCGTCATCAAACGCAAGATGTCGAACTGGGCCCTCAAACGAGCCGAGCACCATAGCCCGGCCCCGCCCCAGGCCCCCACCGTTCAGCTGGTCGGACCGACCAAGACCGGCCCAACCAACCGAAAACCCACCTAAATCACCGGTATTGCGTCTAGGCCGTGTTTTAGAAGGCGTCGAAGGTGTGCCTGGTTGGCCGCCCTGGGAAGCTTCGGGCGGCCAGCCAGAGGATGAGGTCGCGCGCGATCGTGCCGATGCTGGTCTCGGTGATCACGTCGTGTTCGCGGCGGCTCGCGTCGCGGCTCGGTTGGCCTTGGACGAGTACGCCTAATAGGCGTCGTGGGCTGGCTTTTGGGCGGTCCTGGCGGGGGCCGGGCGGGACGTCTGGTCTGTAAGCGGCGCCTGGGAGCGCTTCGACAAGAGGGACGCATGCGCGGCCCCTGCCGTTTGGTACGCGGTCGTCGTACGGTGCCGTTGTTCGAGCCGTTCCCAGGGCCACCTCCTGATCAGCCGGAGCCGTGGAGCTCTTCACGAGAGCGAGGACCCCGGGGGCAGCTGGGGCCACGGACGGCTGATGGGGTGGTGCGCCCACGAGCGCTTCTACTAGGTCGCCGGGTGGTCCTGCCGCGGCTCGACGCCGACGGACAGCGAAGGCTCGAAAGGGGTGCGCGCATGCACGTGACCTGCGGGATCGACTGGGCCGAGGACCATCACGACGTGGCAGTGGTCGACTCCGAAGCCCACCTGCTGGGCAAGCTTCGGATCAGTGATGACGCGGCGGGCTTCCAGGACCTGCTGCGACTGCTTGCCGAGCACGGCGACAGCCCGGACGATCCGATCCCGATCGCGATCGAGACCTCGCGCGGGCTCCTGGTGGCTTGTCTGCGGGCTTCCGGGCGTCGGGTCTTCGCAATCAACCCGATGGCCGTGGCGCGCTACCGAGACCGGCACGTCGTCTCTCGCAAGAAGTCCGACCACCAGGACGCCGTCGTGCTGGCGAACATCCTGCGCACCGACGCCGAACTCCACCGGCCTCTACCCGGCGACTCCGACCTGGTCAAGGCGATCGGCGTCCTTGCCAGGGCCCAGCAGGACGCGGTCTGGGACCGCACCCGTGCCCACAACCGTCTGCGATCGCACCTGCGCGAGTACTACCCGGCGGTCCTGGAGGCGTTCGCCGGCAAGCGCGAGCGGCTGCTGTCCCGTGAGGCCCGCGCGATCCTGGCAATCGCCCCCACCCCGGCCGAGGCCGCCAAGCTCACCCGCAGTCGGCTCAAGGCTGCCGTCATGCGGGCCGGCCGCCAGCGCCGGATCGAGGCCGAGACCGACCGGCTGCTCGAGGTGTTCCGCCAGTCCTGGCTGCACCAACCGGCCCTGGTGGAAAGAGCGATGGGACGCCAGACACTCGCTCTGCTCGGCCAGCTCGAGGCGGCCTGCCAGGCTTGCGACGACCTGGCGCGCGCCACCGAGGAGCTCTTCCTGCAGCATCCCGATGCGGAGATCATCACGAGCTTTCCGGGCCTGGCCGTGCTCACCGGCGCCCGGATACTCGCCGAGATCGGCGACGACCGCACCCGGTTCGACACCGCTCGGGATCTGAAAGCGTATGCCGGAAGTGCCCCGGTGACGCGGGAGTCCGGCAAGAGCCGGCGCGTCAGCCATCGCCGGATCAAGAACAGTCGCTTGGCCGCAACCGGCAGGCACTGGGCCTTCGCAGCGCTCACCGCCTCGCCCGGTGCCCATGCCCACTACAACCGGCGACGGGAGACCGGTGACCGCTACTACGCGGCCCTCCGTCACCTGTTCAACCGCATGCTCGATCAGCTCCACCACTGCTTGACCAGCCGCCAGACGTTCGATGAAGCGATCGCATTCGCTCCGCCGAAACCGTCACCACTCGCTGCAGCTGCTTGACCCGATAGCTGCATGGGGTGTCTTGTCGGCGGCCACGCTGTCGGGCGTCTTCCGGGGCCTGCCCAGGGGTGGCGTTCATAGATCGTTTTCCAGGGCCCGAACCGCTCGGGCAGATCACGCCAGTGCACACCGGTCCGCACCCGGTGCAGGATCCCGTCGATCACCTGCCGATGGTCCCGCCACCGGCCACAACGCCTGAGCAGGTGATAGTCACATGACCGGCCGGACAGCTCCTAGCTGGTGCGGGCCTTCTTGGCAAGGACAGCGGGGGTGAGCAGCGGCACCGGCGGGGATGGCGTTCCGGTGCCGGCGGTCGCGTGGGTGTGCGTGTTGAACGCGGTGAGCAGCGCCTGGCCCAGGAGCAGCGGCTGGGCGGTGGCATCGCCGCCGAGGTTGATGGCGGGCGAGTCCACCGTCACCTCCGGTGCCTTCAGCAGGATCTTCGTCGACGACGTGACCTCGTAGTCCCCCTTTCCCCCCAGCGTGACGACTCCGCCCGGGGCCAGCGTGATCCGGATGGTGGACCCTTCCTCGTCCAGGTCCACCACGTGCCCGGCGGCCGACCTGATCGTGACGGCCGCCGAGGCCGAGGAGTCGTCCAGCACCACTTCATGGCCGTGCTCGGAGCGGATCACCCGTCGGCGGTCTTCGCCTGCCTCCGCGTCCGCCCCGTACTCCCCGCCGAGCAGGCGGCCCAGCACCACCGCGCGGTCCGGGTCGCCCTGGACGAACGCGGCCAGCACTCGGTCTCCCGGGGCGGGGAACGGCCCCGCGGCCGTTCCCAGGACCTGGCACCAACCGCCGGCCTCCGCACGGCCCGACGCCGGGAACCGGAGCCTGACCCGGCTTCCGCCGTCCGGCTCCACCTCTGCCACCCATGCCTCGACGACGCCGTGGTTCGGCGACGTGCTGTCGGCGTTCATACGACCTCCTGTTGATCCGTTGCCCCATCGGGAGGGCGGGAAGAGGCGACGCCCGGCGCCGGCCAAAAAGCCACCGGGCCGCCCACCCGTGTCCCCGCTGTGGTGCCTCCGGGCGACCTGTGCTCATGTCGCGGCATTCCGATGGTGCACGAATGGTTCGCTGGGCGCACGTGCGTGACAGCGCCGCACACACAACGACCTGCGCGCGACGGAACCCCTCGTTCCGCCGGTTCGGGTGACCTGACCGATCGGCCGCCCGCTGCCGGACGGCCCGAGCCACAAGGGTGTGACGCCCATGTCCCCGAATCCCCTGGCCCCTGGCGTCTACGTCGACGAACTCTCCAGCGGCATTCACACGATCACCGGTGTGGGAACCTCCACCCCGGCGTTCCTGGGCTTCACCGTGAAGACCCCGGACGATCCCCCGACGCCGCGGCTGGTACGGAGTTGGACCGAATTCGTGGACCTGTTCCACCGCCAACCGGGGGTGACCCTGGACGCCCTGGAGAAGGAACTCAAGAAGAGCACGGAGTACCGCGAGAAGCTCGACCAGTCGCGACAGGAAGTCCAGGAGAAGTTCAAGGGTCTGGCCGTGCCGAAGGAGCTCGCCGAACCCGAATTCGACAAGCTCCTCGCCGTCCAGAACAAGCAGAAGAACGGCGACAAGCTCACCGAGTCGGACAAGAAAGTGCTCTCCGACTCCATCACGAAGCTCACCAAGTCCCTTGACGCCTATCTGTGCTGGGACGACGCGGTCAAGGCGTTCGTGGCGGCCAAGAAGCACGAGGACGAGATCCAGGAGGAATACTGGGCGATCCTCCAGGCCCGACCGTCGTTCCTGCCGGACGCGGTGTACGGGTTCTTCGCCAACGGCGGAACGGCCTGTTACATCGTCCCGCTCATCCGTGAGGGTGAGTTCAAGGCCGCACTCCAGGGTGACGACCTGAAGAGGACCGGGCTGGCCGGGCTGCGCACCCTGCACGATGTCTCGATGGTCGCCGCCCCGGACCTGTGGATCGGCGCCGGAGGCGCACACGACAAGTTCGCGGAACTGGTCGGCATGGTGGTGGCCCACTGCTCCGACATGCACAACCGGGTCGCCGTGGTGGAGCCGCCCCGCGACCTGAACAGCGAAGAGGTGAAGACCTTCCTGGGCCTCCTCCCGTCCCAGGACTCGACCGACGCCGAGTTCACCGCCGTCTACTACCCCTGGCTGACCGTCCTCGACCTGAACGGCGAACGCTCGACCGTTCCGCCGTGCGGGCACATCGCCGGGGTGTGGGCACGGACCGACGCGGAGCGCGGGGTGTTCAAGGCGCCGGCCAACCAGAACCTCCGGGGCGTGCTGGAACTCCCCACCCTGCTCAGCGACGCGCAGCACGGCGAGCTCAACGAGCTGGGGTTGAACTGCATGCGGGTCCTGCCCGGGCAGGGGCTGCTGGTGTGGGGCGCGCGCACCCGGTCCAGGACCCGTGACTGGCGCTACCTGAACGTGCGGCGCCTGGTCTGCTTCCTCGCCGAGTCCATCAAGCAGTCGTCCACCTGGGCCGTGTTCGAACCCAATGACCAGCGGTTGTGGGCCAGCCTCCGACACGCCGTGGCCAGCTTCCTCACCGACCAGTGGCGGCAGGGCGCCCTGCTCGGCCGCACCCCGGCGGAGGCCTTCTACGTCATCTGCGACGACACCAACAACACCTCCGACACGATCGACGTGGGCAAGGTGATCTGCGCGGTCGGCGTCGCTCCCGTACGACCGGCGGAGTTCGTCCACTTCACCATCACGCAGATCACCGGCCAGCCGGGCCAGAGCAGCTGACCCGGCGACTGAGAAGAGGAGTGGATCACGATGCTGACAGGTGACTCGTTCAGTGCCAACGCCTTCGCCATCGAGCTCGGCAAGTTCCAGGTGGAGACGGTCCAGGACGTGTCCGGGCTGACCCTGGAGCAGGACGTGGTGGAGGTGCGCCAGGTCTCCGCGACGGGGCAGCTGGTGGTGCGCAAGCAACCCGGTGCCCGGCGCAGCGGGGAGATCACCGTGACCAGGGGCATGGACAAGAGCAAGGCGTTCACGGACTGGATCAAGGCGACGCTGGTCAACGCCGATCTCGACAGTGCTCGTCAGAACGTCACCGTCTCGCTGATGGACGCGAAGCGGAACACGGTCAGACGCATCCACCTCGCGAACGCGTGGGCCTCCCGGTGGACCGGGCCGACGCTCGGTGCCACCGAATCGGGGCCCGCCACCGAGCAGGTGACGATCACCTATGAGGACATCACGGTCGACTGACCGTTCGGTCACTCGCAGATGATCTGCCGGACGTCGAGGCCGACCGGTTGGCTGCCGGTCCGCCTCGGGGCGGCGGTGTCGACGATCACCAGCCTGCCGTTCCCGGTGTCGGCGACGTAGGCCCGGTCCTTCGCGGGGTCGGGGTGCACGGCGACACCGGCGAGGCTGGAGCCGCTCGTCACGGACCGGCGGAACCGGCCGGTGGCGGCGTCGACGAGGTGCAGGACCCCGCTGTTCTCGCCGGTCACCAGGACCCGGCTGCCGTCCGCGGAGACGGCGAGCCGCTGCGGTGCGGTCAGCCCGGTCCAGGTGGCACCGGCCGCAGGCGTGCCGAGTCCCACCCCGGAGACCTCGGCGCTCCGGACGAGCCAGGCTCCGTTCCCGTCCGGCCTCGCGGCCAGCACGCCGGCTTCCGTGACGTCGGTGCTGCCGACCAGGGCCGGCGCGCCGGGGTCGGTCAGGTCGACCAGGTGCACCCGGTGGTCCTCGGTGCTGACGTAGGCGTGACCGCCACCGGGGTGCAGGGCCATCGAGCGCGGACGGCCCCCCAGGTCGAGCCGGGCCCGGGGGCGTTCGACCACCGTCGACGGGTCGTCGGCGGGGAGCTCCCACACGTGCAGGGCGCTGTCCGACGCACCGGCCGGGGCCAGCAGGTACAGGTGCCCGGGGCTGCCCGGGAGCAGGGCCAGGGCGGTGACCGGGACACCGACGGGAACAGTGCCGAGGAATGCCGGCCTGTCGGGCGCGGTGAGGCCCAGGGCCCACAGGACACCGGTTCCGCGGCCCGTGCTGCCGGCCGCGTAGGCCAGGCCGGGCAGCGACGGGTGCAGGGCGAACGCCGTCGGTGTCGGTCCCGCGCTCAACTCCAGCGGCGTTCCGGTGGGTTTCGGCGCGCTCGGGGCGGAGAGGTCCAGGGCCTGCACCGTCGACCGGGTCCCGGTGCAGAGGGCGTACCCGAACTTCCCCTCGGCACGGACCGCCAGGGCGCACACACCGGGAACGGCCAGTTTCGTTCCGTCGTCGGTGCCGGTCAGCCGGACCGGGACGACCTCGTCGCCGCACACCCGGTAGAGGTGCTCGCCGTCCGGGTGGGCGGCGGCGGCCTTGGGGGCGGCCGACGGGGTGAGGGTCACGGGCGGGCTGTCGAGCGGTACCGGAGGTCGCACCAGCGCGCCGACGCCGTTGCCCAGGTGGCAGGCGGTGTAGGCGTGCAGGCCGTCCGGGGAGCAGGTGACACCCATCGGGTCGGCCGGAACCGTCACGGCCGTCACCGGCCACGGGTCGGCGAGCCGCACCGTGTGCACGGCGGGCTTGCTCGCGTGCCGGTCGGTGACGCACGCGTACCGCCCGTCCGGTGTGCAGACGACGTCCCACAGCCGGGAGTCGGCGTCCCCCAGCGGCAGCTGCCTCACCTGGGCGCCGCGGACCTCCACGGTGCCCGGTTTGTCGTCCGTCAGGAAGACGGGGCCGTCCGCGGCGAGGGCCGCCACGCCGTTGCACCCCCCGGCGGCGAGCGGCACCTCGTCCGGGACGGCGTGCAGTGCGCTCAACCGGTTGTGGGGGTCGAGGGTGACGGTGAACAGTTGCGGGGTCCCTCCGGTCGCGGAGGTGGCGACGTGCAGCGTGTCGGTGCCGGAGGCCGCCACCGCTCTCGGTGCCTTCACCCCTTCCAACCCCGCCACGACCGTCATCTGGGCGTCCGCCGTCTGCGGCACGGCGATGCCGTACACCTCATTGGTGCCCTGCGAGGTGGCGTAGAGGTAGGCGCCGTCCGCGGAGAGGGCCAGCGATGCCCAGTTGTCGTCCTGCTTCGACGTCTCCAACCAGTGCTCCAGCACGGAGGCCCCGCCGTCCAGACTGAACTGGGCCACCGAGCCTGTCGCACTGCTCGACACGTACAGCCACTTCCCGTCCGATGACACCGCGATCCCGTGCGGCCGGCTCACCGCCCGGTTGTTCGCGTCCTTGCCCTTGAGGTACCGGTGCGTCCAGGTGCCGCCGTCGCTCCGGGTGAAGACCGAGACAGTGCGGTCGGCGGCCTGATGACCAGTCCCCCCGGCCTCGGAGTAGTTGGTGACGTACAGCGTGGTCTCCGTGCCGTGGCGGCGGACGGCGATCTCGTGCGGGCCCTGCAGGTGCTTGCTGTCGACGGTGACGGAGGCGGCCTGGTCCAGCGTCCAGGCCCCGGCCGATCGGCGCAGCAGGCTGATGCGGCCCCAGTCGTCGCCCCAGCCCATCCCCTCGGGGCAGTCGGAGACGTACAGGGTGTTGCCGTCGTCGGCGACCGCGACGCCGACCGGCCTGGTGCAGGCGGTGACGGCCCGGGGAATGGTGGTGGAGCCTCCGACGAGGTCGATGACCAGCAGGTCCTTCGCCGTCGGGCCGCTGCGGGAGTCCGCGACCAGGGCGTGGCGGCCGTCCGGGGTGACGGCGACCCCGCGGGGTTCCGTCCCCGGCGGCAGGGCGATCACCCGGGTGGTGACGTGGTCCGTGTCGCCGAGCCGGTGGCCCTTTTCCGGGACGAGGACGGCGAGGCCGCCGGTGTCGGGGCTCGTCACGCAGATGAACGGCTCGCTGCCGGGGACGGCGCCGGTGGCGATCCCCCAGGGCCGGAGCGTGTCCGGTGCGAGGGTGAGGGGTTTCGCGGGTCCTTCCTTGGCCAGCTCGGTGACCGTGACGTGGTTGGCCGCCGAGTCGGCGGTGCAGAGCCACGCGTGATCCGGGGTGACGGCGGCGGCCACCGGACGCGATGCCCTGCCGGTGTCGATGGTGCCGTCCTGGGCCGGCCCGGTGCGCAGGGTGAGCAGGTTCCCCTGGTCGGTCAGGTAGGCGTGGGCGTCGTCGGTGGCGAAGGCGACGTGGCTCGGTGTCGCGCCGCCGGCGAGGTCGCGCCGGTTGCCGCCGGCCGGACGGGCGGGGTCGGCGAGGTCGAGGCGGAGGGTGCTCACCCGCCCGGTGGTGCGGCCGGTGACGCAGGCGAGACCGCCGTCCGAGGACAGGGCCAGGGCTGAGGGCCGCAGCACCACGGGCAGGACGACGGGTGCGCCGGGCAGCCCGGTGCCCGCGTCCAGCGCGGCCGCCCAGAGGCAGGCGGCCCCCTGGCAGGCGACGGCCAGCGTGCGGCCGTCGCGGCTGACGGCCACCGCCACCGGGTCGGCCTCCACCGGGACCGTCCGGACGACGTGCGGGGCACCGGCCAGGTCCACGACGGTCAGGCTCCCGGAGCCGCCGTCGAGCCGGCTCACGGCGTAGAGGAACTTCCCGTCCGGTGAGGCCGTCAGGTCCCGCACCGTCCCGGGCACCGTGTCCTGCGGCGGGAGCGGGAGCAGGGCGGGCTGCGCGGGGTCAGCGAGGTCGACGACGACGAGCAGCCTGCCCGCGGTGTCGGGTTCGGTGAGTGCCACCCCGACGCGGGTGGCACCGCTGCGCCCGGCCGCCAGGGCGAACGGCCGGCCGGGCACGGCGACACGGCCGGTGGGTGTGGTGTCCCGGCCGCGGTAGACCTGGACGAGACGGTCTCCGGACGAAGCCACGCAGACGTGGTCGTCGTGGAGGTCCGCCAGCACCGCGCAGGCCCCCCGGGCGGACCCGTAGGACGTGGCGTCGGAGAGTTTGTCGAGCGGGACGCAGGACAGCGCCGCCGCGGGCGCGGCGTGGTTGGCGGTGTGGGCGACGGCGCCCCCGGGGCCCGCGGCGACCGCCCGGGGGTTGGCGCCGGTCTTCGCCGTGGCGACCGTGAGCAGGCCCGTGTGCGGGTCCAGGGTCGCCACGATCAGGGTGTCGGAGGCCCAGTCGACGGCGAGGAGCTTCCCGGGGACGGTGTCCGTGTCGTTTCTGTCGGTCCCGTTCGTCTCGTCGGTTCCGTCGGTTCCGTCGGTTCCGTCGGTCCGGTCCGGGTCGGAGGGCGATTGCATCGGTGGGTTGCGGCCTTTCTGAGTCGATGCCGGCGTGCCGGACGGCGGGTCAGGGGGTTTCGGCGACGGTGACGTGGTGGCCGGTCGAGTAGACGGTCTCCTCGGGGCCGCAGTCGACGACGTCCACCTCCGCCGCGTTGCTGCTGGTCGGCGGGCGGACCTCGAAGAGCCGCACGATGTCGGCCCTGGCCACGCCGGGGACGTCCTCCAGGACGTGGTGCACCTCCCCGGCGTACGCGTGGCGGCCGAGCGGCCATCCGGCTCCCTGCGGGCCGCCGCGGACGGGGTCGAACCACCGGTAGAGCGCGCGTTCCGCGGCCTCGGCGAGCAGGGCGCGGTCGCGGTCGGTGAGGTAGTCGGTGGGCACCACGCGGGCCAGCACCTGGATGCCGCGGTAGCCCGGAGGGCTCAGCCACACCGGCACCCCCGGAGGCTGGCGGGTATGCAGGGCGCGGCGGAGGGTGTCGTAGGCGTCCTGGGAGGGAGTCAGCATGTGGAAGGGGAACCAGCCGCGCCGGTCCGGGGTGACGAAGGGGATGCAGCGCAGGTGCACTCCGGCCTGGAGGGTTCCGCCGCTGGTGTCGGTGTAGCCGTCGACACCCCCGGCGGATTCGACGGTGTTGGTGACCGCGGCCACGCCGGCCACCGGGTGGGGCAGCCGGTTCACGGTACCCGCCTTGATGCCGTTGCCCTTGGAGCCGAGGGTCGTGCGGTAGTCGGCCGCCGAGATGAGAACACCCTCCGGCGGTACCGCGCCGTGCTGCCGCTGAATGTGGTTCGAGTCCGGCACGGAGGGGCCGAAGTGGATGCGGCCGCTGCCGGGGTTGACCACCACCACGGTGTCCTGCGCGCCCCTCCCGGTGAACGACGGGACCGCCGTCCAGGGCTTCCCGTCCACCGTGACCGTCGGCAGGGGAGCACAGAGCGCACCTTTCAGCACACCGTCGTAGTACTGCCCCGGCTTGTGCACGGCCGGGCGGGACCCGGCCTTCTCGGTGCGGTACTGCGAGGCCTTGACGTCCGCGGTGGTCCCGGTGTCGGCCGTCACCGTGTACGTGGTCGTCGGCTTGCCCAGGGGGTCGTCGATCTGGAGGACCAGCCATGACCCTGCGTCATCGGGGCAGTTCCCGAAGTGGGGTACGGCGTCCCCGACCCGGATTGCCGGAGGGTGGGTGTCCGGCCGCCAGTCCGGCGAGGAGGAGAGGTGGATCGGGTGCGCCAGCACCGCCGCGTCGCCGGGGAGGGCTTCCGGGGCGTCACAGGCGTAGGCCGTGGGCGTGTCGGGGGTCCACCACGCGGTGCCGGTGCGGGGCAGGAACACCGACAGCGCCATCCGGTCCGCGGGCTTGACGGTGCGGTCCTGGTCCTGGGGCCGGACCCGCAGGGTGAGGTCCTTCAGCGGCTCGCCGGGCGGCAGGTGCAGCAGAGCCAGCACCAGGCGGCCGCCCGGCCGGAACTCGCCGCCCACCGGCCCCGTCGCCCGGTAGGGGCCGGTCACCTCCAGCGGGTCGGCGGCGCCCGTCGTCCGCGGGTCCAGACGCAGCGGTGCCAGACCGGCCTGGAGGCCTGCGGCCCGCTCGGCCTTGCCGGTGGTGGTGAACACGGTGCCGTCGGCCGTGGCGACCTCGGTGCCCGCGGGGACGCTGTCGGTTCCCGCGTCGAGGGTGAAGCGGACCGTGAGCTTCGCGGGTTCGGACAGCCGGTAGACGTGGGCCGGGTCCAGCGCGTCGTCCCCGGCCGGGCGGACGTGCTGGATGCGGGCCATGCCCGCCGAGGCGGCGAGTGCCCGGTCCTCGTAGTCGCCGGGGACGACCGCCCGCTCGGGTACCGGCGAGCCGAGTGGGCGCCGGACGGCGCAGTCCTGGAGGGACTCGGCCTCGGTACCACCGGTGGCGGGGGCCGGATTGGTCACCGCGCAGATGTACGGCAGGGGCTTGCGCAGCGCGGTGATGGTGCGGGCCGCGACGTTCCCCACGGCTCCGCCCCCGGTGCGGTACCGGGGTGCGCGCACCAGGGCGCCGACGGGCAGTGGCGCGCCGTGCCGGCGCGGGCCCCGTTCTCCGGGGGTGGTCACGGAGAAGACGGCCTGCCCGGTACCGGGCACGAGGGTAAAGTGCCGGTCCTCGGGGCCGGAATCGGCGAGCGAGGCGACCCAGCTCCAGGTCCGGCGGTGCCCGTCGCGTTCCGCCTCGACCACCAATGGCTCAGTGGGGTGGAGCGCGGGTGGCCGCACGAAGCACAGCCGTTCACCGGCCAGGCCGGTGGCGGTTCCCAGGGCCTCGTCGAGCACCGTGCTGCCCTGGACGGCGGGCAGCAGCGTGGTGAGGACCGGTCGGAGCACCACGCTCCTCAGCGGGTACACCAGGGGCAGCAGGTAGCGGAGCAGACCGACGTCGGCCAGCCGCCACACCGCGCCGGCCCCGTCCTCCGGGAGGATCCGGTCCACCGGGTCCGCGTGCGCCACCAGGAGGGCGGGGGCGTGGGTCGGCGGCGTTTCCAGGGTGAACCGCGCCTCGCCCTGCCGGCCGATGTCCTGGGCCACGACCCGGCACGGGGCCCAGCGGTCTCCCTGCCATGCCTCCCACACCCCGTCTGACAGATCCACGTCCACGAGGTGGACCTGCGGATCCGGGGTCAGTTCCAGGGTGATGCGGGTGCCGGGCACGGCACCGGACAGCACTCCAAGCAGGTAGGGCGGCTGGTACCCGGAGCCGCGAAGGTCCGGGAGGCGGGCCTCCCGGACCGGTTCGGGGTCCGTGCAGAACGGCCAGTCACCGAAGTAGGGGAGGTTGAGGTTGAGGGGCGGCCCACCGAACGGGGTGCCGGCCAGATCGAACCGGTCCTGCCTGCTCGGGTCCAGCGCGATCAGGACGCCCTCGACGACCCCGTCCCCGGCGGCCTGTTCCCCGAAGACGCCGGCTGCCAGCAGTACACACGGATTGAGCACCCCTTCCTCCAGGGTGCTGAACACCACCGGCTCGCCTCCTCCCGCCGGCCGGGTCGCCACCTCGGTCCCGGCCGGGATCACCACCGGTTCCGGGGCGGGGGCGGAGAGCTGGAACTGCACCTCCGCGCGGGCCGGCACGGCCGGGAGCGGGCGGGGCCCGAGCAGGCGCAGCATCCGGGCCCGGCGCTGGTCGGGGGCCAGGTTCAACCGGTCGCGCAGGGCCTGGGCCATGTCCGTGCAGGACTCCAGGAGCGCGTACCCCGGCTCGCCGCGGTCCTGCCCCGTCCAGGCGGGCAGGGCGGCCCGGACGGCGGCGGCCGCGGCGCCCGTGGTCTCCTCCCGCGTCCTGGGGTCGTACGGCAGCGGCGTGCCCCTCCCCGGGCCTCCGGTGCTCCCCGCCGGGGACTGCCACGCCGTCATGAGCCGACCACCACGGCGCGGAACGGGACGTGCGCGGGGCAGTGGGCCTCCACCAGACGGGTGAGCCGGGCCGTGTACGCGGCCTGGGTCTGCGCGGTTCCGGCGGTCAGGGTGACGGTGACCGCGGCGGCGGCCGGCGGGACCTCCGTACCGGTGAACACGCCCCCGGGATCGTCCACCGCCGGATGCCAGTCGTAGATCTCCTCGGCCTCCCGCAGGAGCGCCCGCAGGGTGCCGCGGCGGGCGTCCAGCCACGGGGCGAGGGCGACGGCGGTCCTGCGCTGGACCTCGTCCCAGTCCGCCTCGACCCGGGCTCCGGTGATCCGGACCAGCCAGTCCAGGCAGTCCGGCGGCGAAAGCCACGGGTCGAAGACGTCCTCCAGGTGGTCGAGGAGGTGCTCGGTGGGCGCCAGCGCCGCGCCGACGCCGCCGGCGAACGCCCGGACCACCGTGTCGTCGGCGTAGACCGACGGCAGTGCGAGCGGGCGGGGCTCCGGTACCTCCGCCCGGGCGACGGGCTGTTCGCTCACCGGGTGCCTCCGTTCTGCTCGTCGGCGACCGTGCAGACGACAGCGGTCAGACGGACCAGCCCGCTGTCCGGCACGCCGATGACGGGCCGCTCCACGCCGTCCTTGTCCTCCACGGCGGCGTCGGCGACCTCACGGACCTCCGGCACCGCCGCCAGTGCGGTGTACACGTCGCCGGTCTGAACCAGCCGTCCCCATGGCCAACCGCTGCCGTCGGCGCCTCCGGCCGTGGGGTGGAAGAAACGGAACAGCGCCTTGCGCACCGCCGTCTCGGCCGTCTTCGTCCCGGCGGGTGTGGCGTCCCAGGAGCGGATGACGACGGTCACCGAGAAGTCGGTGCAGTCCGGCGGGCCCACCCTGATCCGCTCCCCCAGCAGCCGCACCCCCTCCAGCACGGCGCGGGCCTGTTCGACCTCGTCCCCCGCGGCGAGTTCCCCGTCCGTCAACGCCCGGTCCGTCGGGGCCGGCAGGGTGCCGATCACCAGGACGCGCAGCGCGGCGTTCTCGCTGCGCCAGGCGGTGGCCTCGGTGCGGGGGCCCTTCAGGAAGTAGAAGACCTCGCCGATGGTGACCACGGCGTCCGGATCGCGGGTCAGACGTGGCGGGAGCTGGGGGAACGCCTCGGCGATCAGCGACTGCACACCGCGCTCCGCCGTCGGGGTGAGGACCTGGTCCGCGTAGGTGTAGCAGCGGTGGTGGAAGGAGTCGCCGCGGAAGAGGAAGATCCGGAACCCGCCGCCGGGCAGGGCCGTCGCGGTCGCCGCGTCCACCCTCGTGGTGAACTCGGCGGGCAGCCCGGGGAAGACCGTGCCGATCGCCTGCGGGCCTCCACCGGTCCACCCGCACGTGTCGGCGGAGAACCACAGGCGGGGGACGTCCACGGCGAGGAACAGCACGGCGTCGAGCCGCTTCCGGGCGAACTCCGGCGGCGTGTCCTCATCACCCGGCCGGGGCACGGGCGGAGGCGGCAGCGGCAGGATCGGGCCCGGATGGAAGACCGGGTCCAGCGGCACCCTGGTCCAGTGGACGCCCTGGCCGTCGACGGTGTAGTGCACGGCGTACGTGGGGTCGACCGCCGCGACGGCACACGCCGTGACGGTGTCCGGCCGCCGGGCGGGCTCCAGTGCCCCGGGGACCCGGGAACCCGCCGGCCGGACGGTGGCGGTCGCCCGGCAGCGGACCACCGATCCCGCCCGCTCCGTCAGCAGCCGCTCATGATCGGACACCGTCACGGCCCGTTGCAGCGGCGCCAGTTGGAGGCCGGCGAGGTCCACCGCCTGCCGCCAGTCCTGCGCGTCCTGCCCGTCGGCGACGACCGCCGCCACGACCGCGGTCATCGCCGGGCACAGCTGCGCCGGCAGCAACAGCACGGTGCCGACCGGCACATGGGCCCGAGCCCCCCGGTAGGCGGTGTACCGGGCGCGGACGGCATTCCCCTTCCCCGGTACCGCTCCGGCCTGCCGCGGTCCGTCCTTCAGGGGCATCCGGGGGGCGAACACGACCTCGGCCGCGGTCTCGTCCCACAGGTAGCACGCCTCGTTCGGCCGGGTGCGGGCGAAACCGCCCACCGCCGGCCAGACGCTCCCTCCGACCGTGAGCTCCTCCAGCGGCGAGTACGGCGAGCCGTCCCCCGGACCGGTCCACGGCCGCCGGCCGGTGGCGAACCGCTGCCCCGGCGTCCCGTCGGAGACGCCGAGTTCGTCGGTGATCCGCTCCGGCACCTCCACCGCCTCCACCCACACCCCCTCGCCGGCCGCGGGCACCGTCACCTCGCGGACGGTGGTCAGCACGAGGCCGCCGCGACCGGGGACGGCCAGCGGGGTGCCGGCCGGCACCGTCTCCTGGGCGCCGCGGGAGCACAGCCGGACGGCGTAGCGGGCCGGGGTCGCGGGCGCCGGACGGATCCCCATCAGGCGCAGCAGCCGCGTCCGCTGGCCCGGGGTCGTCCGGCCGACCCGGTAGAGCAGAGTGTCCACCCGGGCCGCGCAGGACTCCAGCAGGGTGACGCCCGGGTCGGAGACGTTGTGGTCGGTCCAGTGCGGCGCCCGGCCGGGCAGGGCGCGCTTGGCCGCGTCGACCATCGCCTGGAACGGCCAGTCGTCCAGATCGGGCACGGGCAGCCCGGGTTCCGCCGTCACGACGTCCCCCCGGTCGCGGCCGGGACGGGCTCCTGGGGCAGGGTGTAGAAGGGGAAGACCAGGTTGCGGGGCTCGTTGGTGGCCCGCAGGCGGTAGTGGACGTCGATGTAGAGGACGCCCTCCCGCTCGCTGTCGGTGGCGAAGCCCAGGTCCTCGACCGTGATGCGCGGCTCCCAGCGGTCCAGTGCGGTGCGGACCGCGTGCTCCGCGCGGGCCACGGTTCCCGCGTCCAGCGGCGCGAAGAGCAACCGGTGCAGGTCGCAGCCGAACTGCGGGCGCAGCGGCCGCTCCCCCGGCACGGTGCGCAGGATGATGCCGATGGCCTCCTCGACGTCCCGGGCGCCCGAGGCCAGGGCGACCGTCCCGGACGGGGTCAGCCGGGCCGGATGGCTCCAGCCGGCGCCGATGATGTCCGGCATCGCGGTCGGGGGTGTGCTGTCCACTGCGGTGCTCCTCGTCGTGTGGCCCTGCGGGTGTCATCGGGGCGCCCGTCCCCTACGTGCCGCCGCCGTTCCCGAGCCCGGCGTGCTGCTCGATCGATCCGGCCTCGATGCGCACGGTCCCGCCCCGCAGGACGAGCACGCCCTCGTCCCCGGCGTCCACCGTGACCGTCCCGCCCGCGCGCCCGTCGAGCCTCACCAGCACCTCGCGGCCGGGGTCGCCCGCGGTGAGGCAGATGCTGGTCTCCCCCCGGTCGAGGTGGGCGGTGAGCTTCCCGTCGCCGCTGCGCAGCCGTACTCCCCGCGGTCCGCTCTCGGTGCTCAGCAGTTCCACCCGGTCGCCGGTGCGGGCGGCGATGGACCGCCGGTTCGCCCGCCCGCTGGTGGCGTCCACCAGTGGCAGCTCGTCCGGGCTGGGCTCGTCCTTGCCGTTGTAGAGCCCGCCGATCACGTACGGGCGGTCGAGCCGCCCGTGCTCGAAGGCCACCAGCACTTCGTCACCGACCTCCGGCACGAAGACACCACCCCCACCGAGCCCGCCCCACTGCACGGTGCGGACCCAGTCGCTCTGGTAACTCTCGGACAGCCAGGGCAGTTTCAGGCGGACGGCACCGCGCCTGCCCTGCCCTGGCTCGCGGATGTCGGTGACCTGGCCGACGGCGACGCCCCGGCTGCACAGCGGCGGCGGGGGCGGCACCACCGGCGCGGGCGGCGCGTCCACCCGGACCTCGGTGAGGTAGCCGTGCTTGCGGTCGTAGGTGTGCCGGCAGGAGGTGGCCGTGTACTGGCCGGTGAACGGCGCCCCCACCCCGCGCAGGGTGACGGGCCGGCCCGCCCGCAGCTGTGGGGCGCCGTCGGCCAGCGCCTCCAGGCGCACCGCGCCGGCGGCCGTCCGGTCGGCCAGGGCGCGGGCGGCGGCACCGGCCTGCTCGGGGAGCGAGTAGGGGCCGGCGACCAGGAGCTCGGGGGTGCCGCCGAACACCTCGGCGAGATTGCCCGCGCTCGCCGATGGGTGCACCTCCGGGCTGGAGAGCGCCGGTTCCCGCTCGGCCACCGGCGCTTTGGCGGCCGGATTCCAGCCGGTGACCCGGACCCGGCTGACCTGTCCGACCGAGGACACCGCGGCCCGCAGCGAACGCAGGTTCACCCCTCGTTGCAGGACGAACACGCTGCGGTCCGCCCCCGTGTCGGGCGAGGGGGCCTGCGACGCGGGCCGCAGGGGACGCATCGTCACCGTCTCGCCGTCCACGGCGAGGTGGAGGCCGCGCTCGTCGGCGAGATGGGTCAGCAGTTCCCAGTCGGTGAGGTTGGGCTGCGCCAGGTAGGGGATCCCGGGGCCGGTGAGGCCGGAGGTGTCGGCGTGCAGGCCATGGCGCCGGGCGGCCTCGTCCAACGCCGCGGCGAGGGTCCTCGGGCCGTCCGCCTCCGTCCGTCGGCCCCGCTCCAGGCGGTGTCCGCGATCGGTGGCGTGCACGACGGCGAAGGTTCCGGCGCGGTCCAGGGAGGTCTCCACCGCGGTGACCTCCCCGTCGAAGATCCGTGCGCCGGTGCGGTGACGGCCCGTCGACACGGCGACCGTCAGGGACCGGCCCACCTTGACCCCCGTCCGCTCGAAGAACCGGTGCTTGCCGTCGCTGTAGCGCAGTCGTGCCGTGGCGGGCGTGTTGACGGCGCTCTCCACGACGAGGTCCACGAGCCGGCCCTCCCACGGGCCCGCGAGCGGCTGCCCCTGGACCTCGATCAGCGGGCGCGCCTGGTGGCTCCTGGTCACCGGGCCTCGCCCCCGTCCGCCGCCGCGTCCGTCGTGGTGTCCAGGACCGGCAGGGCGAGCACCGTACCCACGGGGATGCGGTCCGGGTCGTCGATCCCGTTGGCCCGGGCGATGGCCCGCCAGCAGGTGGCGTCGCCGTAGGTGTGCCACGCCAGGCTGGCCAGGCTGTCCCCGGCCACCAGACGGTGGGTGGCGACCGGGCCGTCCCCGCCCGACGTCGGGTTCTGCCGCGGGGTGCGGCCGCCGACCTCCTCCAGGACGAGCGAGCACTCGGCACGCAGCGGCCTGCCGTCGGTGGAGAAGCGCGTGTACGTCACGCCGACCCGGGTGACCAGGGCGAGGAACGCCGTACTGCGTCCGTGCCCCCACTCCAGGCGCACCCAGGGCGCCGACGCGGTGTCCGTCGCCGCGGGCTGGGCCGCCGGGGTGCAGCAGCCCAGCAGCTTCTCCGTCGCCTTCTCCACCCCGCCCCCGGGCCCCGGGGCGTCGAGGAACACCTCCAGGGTCATGGTCCGCGGCTCGGAGTACACGAACTGCGGGCTGCCGGCGGGGGCGTTCGAGGGAGCGCTGCGGTCCCAGTGGGCCTGCTTGTCGAGCGACACGCGGTCCGGGTTGAACTGCAGGGTGATCCGGTCGCGCTCATGTCCGACGGAATTCCCCTCGTCGGCCGGCGGATCGTAGATCACCAGGACGGCACGGACGGGCGTACCCGACAGCGGCAGGGCGGGCATGGGTCTCCCTTCGGCGATAGGTCGGCGGGGGGCGGGGTCAGACGGTGACTTCCAGGAACCCGTCGTGGGCGATCTCCAGGGTCTCCCTGGCCGGCTCCGACGCGTCGACGGTGAACGAGGGGCCGTTCCAGCGGACCGGCAGCACACCGTCCAGCACCCACCGCACCAGGGGCCGACGGTCCGGGCCGAGCGCGACGATCTGGCCGCGCATCCGGACCGGTTGGAGGACCTGGAGCTGCAGCCACGCCCACACCAGCGTGGTCTGGCGGTTCAGGGGCCGGCCCAGCACCACGTTGGTGTACCGCAGCCGGGTCGGGAGGTGCCAGACGCGACCGTTCTCACCGCCCTCGGCCCGCTCCTCGATGTCCATGGCGCAGCCCAGGCCGTCGCAGGAGGTGAACGACCCGAGGGCGTGATCGCCGATGGAGAGCTGGAAGAGGGACGTGACGGCGAACGGCTGGTCGCTCATGGCAGGGGCTCCGGGGCGTCGGCGGGGCTGGGGCGGGACTCGGGCTGGGCCGGTACGTGGGCCGGACGGGGCGGGACGGTTCACCGCGGGGGGCGGTCACCGCCCCAGGGCAGATGTCCGCCCGGCGGTACGGACCACGGGCGCCGGCCCTCCCCGTGGCCGGACGACAGCCCTGCCAGGACGTCCGCGTGGACCTGGACGACGCGCCTGACCACCTCGGCGACCAGGGCCCCGGACACGGGGGGCGCGGCGGCGGAAGGACTGCCGGGAGGTCCGCCGGGAGCACTGCCGGGAGACCGTTCCCGCGCCGGATCGGGGCGGTCGGGGCGGTCGGGGCGGTCGGTCATCGGTACGTGACCGGGGGGCGGCCCCACCATGGCTGTCGGGTGGGCCGCCGCGGCGGCGTGGAAGGGGACCGGGCCGGGTACGGCGTACGGTTGCCGGTCCGGGGGGCTCGGTGGAGCATCGGATCGGGTGTCGCCCGTGAGGTGCTGCCACGGGGCGTCCGTGGCCGGAGGTTGATGCGCCGTGCGGGCCGGGGAGAAGGGGACCGCGGTCAGGGGCAGGCGGTCCATCGGCGCTCCGACGGCGGCCGCCGCGCCGGGCGGCAGGGACGGACGGCCGGTCAGGTCGCGTCCGGGTCCGTGCTCACGGTCCGCCGGACGGTTTCGGGGCGGCGCCGGGCGCGGTGTCGGGGCGTCAGTCGGGGGTGCACCGCCGGAACGGACGGCAGGGGGAACCGGCAGCGGCGCCGGCCGGGTGCCGGGTGCGGGGGCACGCTCCTGCGACGGTGGCAGGCTGCCGGTCGGAGGCGGTTCGGGCGCGGCCGTCCGGACGGTGTCCGCGCCACGGACCGGTCTGGGCCCGGCAACCGGGGCAAGCGGGAGCCCTGGGTCCGGCCCTTCCCGCTCCCGCCCGTCGGCACGGGGGCGGGCGCTCCGGGCCCCGCCTCCGGGCGGGGAAGTGACGGGCCGGGGGGTGATGGGCTGGGCGGGGCCGCTGGCCTGGCCGAGCGTCGAGGGAGGTTCCGTCGGCCCCGCGACGGTCGACCGCACCGCCGGGTTCCGCTCCGGCAGGACCGGCGACACCGGCCGCGGCGGTGCGGCCCGTCCGGACGATGCCGGTCGGGCCGGCTCCGGAGGGACGGGCCCGGGAGCGGCCGGGCGTGGACGGCGTGTCGACGGCGGGAACCAGGCTGGCGGGAGGATCCGGCGCTTCCTCGGCGCTCCACGGCCCACGGGTCGGTGGGCTGGCGGTGCGGGGGCGTCGGGAACGGGGGCCTGTACCACCCGGGGAAACCCCCTGGGCCTTCGGCCACCGGTCGTCGGCCGGTCGGCGGCACCGGCCCCGGACCTCGGTACGTCCCGGCGGCGCAGGCGGTCCCCCACCGACCGCAGCGCCGCACGGACCGGATTCCCCCTCCCGGGCCGGGCAGCGGGCAGCGCACCGGCGCGGGCGGGCGCCGACGTACCGTCCCCGGCCGCCGCCGGGGACGGTACGTACTCCGCGCTCCCCGGCACGACATCGACGTACGGGGCGGCCGGCACCAGGTCCTGCGGCCACCCGTCCCCCGCCACCGCCTCGGAGCCCGCGAACGGCAGCGTGGACCGCCGGACGCACACCGGCACGGCTCGCGGAAGCAGCGCCGAGGCCGCGGTGACCAGCGGTGCGGGCCGCCAGGCCGCCAGGCCGTCCCGGAAGGACACCGGGTCGGTCACCGGCACCGGGAGGGCCCGGACCAGCGTGGGGCCTTCGGGGGCGCCCCGGTCCCTGCCCGGGGGCGGCATGGCCGCCGCCACCGGACGGGCCGCTTCCGGCAGCTGTCCCAGCAGACTTGAGAGCGCCCGCCTCAGCCGCCCCACGGTGGTGCTCCCCGCCCGGTCGCCGAGGTGTTGATCCGGACGGCCTCGGCCACCCACGACAGCCGTTCGCCATGGGTGAGGCCGACGAGGTCCGTGTACGACCAGTGGAAGTGGTGGGCGAGGTAGGCGATTTCCTCCCGGGTCCGGCGCTCCGAGCGCCTCACGGTTCCCCCAGGCGCCCGCCAGGGGCCGGTTCGCGCACCGCGAAGTGGGCACCGCACGAGGGACAGGCCACCGCCCGGTGGTCGGGGCCGACGCCGTTGATCTCCTGGTAGAGGTCCTGGAGGTAGGCCAGGTCGGCGGCGAAGAGCTCCTCCACCACTCCGGCGTGGATGTCCGTCAGGTCGCCGAGCCGGGTGACGACCAGGCTGAGCAGCACGATGCCGAGGTAGGCCGGGTTCTCCCGGACCCGCTGGTCCACGAGGGGGGCCAGCTCGTCGCGGGCCGTGGCCATCCGCATCCGGCCCCGGCGGTGGACCCGGCCGTCCGGCCCGACGTAGCCGTGCGGCAGTTCGAAGTCGAATGCGGTGCGCAGCCCGGTGTCCGTGCGCGTCATGGTCCCTCCCGGGACTCGGGGCTCCGTCCCCGCCCGGCGCGGGGCGGTGCGGGGTCAGTGGACGAGGTCACGGACGTACTCGTGCACGACGACACCGGCGGCGGCCTTCGTCGCCCACACCTCGACGACCGCTCGTCCCGCTTCGTCGCCCGCGGTCAGCACGGGTGATTCGACCACCCCGTCGGTGCCACTGCGGACCACCGCGGTCGCGCTCCCGCCGAAGGAGACCATGTCGTCCGTCACGCGGAAGACCACGTCCGTCTTCGGAACCGGGGTGCCGAAGGCGTCGACCGCCTGCACCCGGAGCGGCTCGGGGAAGTCCTCTCCGGGCAGCGCCGACTGGCCCGCTCCCGAGAGGTAGACGAGGTGGTCGACCGGTCCGGCCTCGGGGCGCACGGTGATGCCGCTGAACGGGACGAGCAGGCCCTCGTCCTTCCATTCGGCGACCACGTCGCAGGGTTTCGGCCCCGCTTTCCTCGCCGTCAGCGGAGGACTGGTCGCCCTGCCGTCCGCGCCCGTGGTCGCGGTGGCGGTGGCCTTGTCACCGGGGAACCGCGCCTGGTCGTCCCGTACGGTGAACGCCACCGTGGCCCCGGGGTGCCCGGTGCCGTCGAGGGCGGTGACCCTGACGGACAGCCGGTCCGGGAACGTCCCACCGACCGGCACGCTCTGGTACTCGCCCGACAGGACGGTCATCCGGTACTTGGACAGGGATGCCATCTCGCTCGTGCCCTCCAGCCCCACCCACAGAACGCCGTGCCCGTCCGCGGCGATCCCCGACGGGCGGGTGCCGGTGTCGAAGGGGACGTACTTCGCCTCCGTCCGCCCCGGCAGGACGTAACCCACCGCGTCCGCGGACGGCATGGTGAACCACAGGCTTCCGTCGGCCATCGGGAAGAGCCGGTCCACCACCTTCCCGGTGTCGACGGGCAGGAAGGACCCGTCGTGCAGGTCGTGGCGCAGGATCGTGGACTGCTGCGTCGCGATCCACAGGAAGTCGCCGCCGGTCTCCGTGATCGCCAGGTGCTGCGGCACCACGTCGTCCGGGAGGGTGACGGGCGAGCCGTCGAACTTCCCCGTCGCGGCGTCGTAGCTGACCACGGTCTTGGCCTCGGGGCAGCTCAGCCAGTACGTGGCGGGGGTCTTCGTGCCGATGGCGAGCCCGTACAGCGGATGGGTGTGGGGCTCGGAGGTGGCGACCTTGCCAGTGTCGGCGAGGACGAGGTCGCGCCTTCCCTCGCGGGTGCAGACGACCCGCGCCTCACCGTGGTTGTTCACGCCGACGGCCATGGCCACGGCATGCGCCGGTTCGAGCTTCTTCCGGTCCGTGTAGGCGCCCTCGGCGGTACAGGTGACGACGTAGCCGGCTTCGGCATCGGTGGCGTACGTCCAGGCCAGACCGTCGGCCAAGGCCAGGGTTCCGGCCTTCCTGTCGGTCTGCATCGGGGCGAAGAGCTGGCTCTCGAAGAGACCGGAAGGGGTGAAGGAGCCGAACTCCGCGTCGGGCGTGACGAACCAGATCGTCCCGTCCCCCGGGTGATAGGCGATCGCGGCGGGGTGAGCCGATTTGGTGAGGCTGTGGGCGTTGGCGGCCATCAGGACTTCACCGTGAGGGTCTTCGAGACCGCCTTCTCGGCTGCCGAGTACTGCATGATGAGCGTGACGTCCTTGGTTCCGGTGGTGATCTTCGGGAAGAGGGCGACACCCCGCTGGTTGGTGTGGACGACTCGCACGAGGCCGCCGCTGCCCTGGACGAACGTGGCGCCACTGGCTTTGTCGATGCTGCAGGTGATGGGGATCCCCGGGGTGTCATGCCCGTCGATGACGTACTGGGCGATCATGGGGATGTCGACGACCTTGTTCTTGCCGGCCGTGGTGGCGGCGCCTTCTTTGATCTCCACGAGTTCCGCAGCGGCGGTGGCGACTTTGATCGCATACTGACCGATCGAGCACTTCGCCGGGTCGGTGAACCACAGTTGCTTCTTCTCGGCATCGACGAACAGGCCTTCGGCCTCACTTCCCTTGTCCAGATCGGGGCTCGGCAGAGTACTGACGCCCAGGTCCTTCTTGAAGCAGTAGATGGCGCCGGCGGCCGCGGCCCAGATGTTGCCGTCCGGCCCGAAGGCCAGCTGACGGGGTTCGTGGTCCAGGGTCTTCGAGGAGGTCCACGATCCGTCGGAGATGTCGTACCGGCACACGCGGTTCGGGTTTCGCGTACCCACCCAGACAGCCGTGGAGTCGGTGATGACGTGGATGGGAACCTGCGAGTTCTGGTTCGGGTCCGGGTCCGGAAGTGGAATGCGCTGCCAGGGCTTGCCGGACTGCCCGGGGGTGAAGGTGTAGAGGCCGTTCTTCTTCCGCAGGAAATTGCCCGTCGTGGACACCTGGCCGGTGGCCCAGTAGGTATAGTTGTTGACCGTCTTGTCCACGCTGACGGCCACCGACCAGAGCCAGGTGTCGAATTCGTCCCCGTTCGGAAGCTGGTGGGTGCTGGGCTGGCCGGGATCCCCCACCTTGACGAAGCCGACCCGGCGGTGGACCGGCTCGGCGAAGAACACGTAGTAGATCGGGGTGTTGTAGTTTTCCCCCGGATCCGGGACAACAGACGGGCTCCAGGCGTAGGGGACCTCGTCGAGGTATTCCCCGCTGCCGTCGATGGTCGCGCTGAGCTTCTTCACTTCCTTGGTCAGCACCGCCCAGGTGAGGGTCTGGGCCCGGGCGTCGTCGTCGAGCTTGTGCTGGCCGATCTCGCCGCACTTCACGACGTCCCATTCGTAGATGGGATCATAGTCCTGCTCGTGGGCGGGCGAGGCATACCAGATGACGTTCCCTCCCTCCGGAACCATCACGATGCCCGCCGAGAGCTGACCCGCCGTCTCCTTGTTGTCCTGGGCTCCGGGATCATCCGGATTCACCTGCATGAGCCTCTTGTTGTGCGTCGTCACCCACAGGTAGCCGTCAGGGCCCAGGGTGATCGAATGGGGCTTCGGAGCCGGAGTGCCCTTCAGCAGCGTCTCCGGTGGGTAATTGGTCATGAAGGTGCTCCTCGAACCGGCCAACGGAAAAGGGGAGTTGGCCTGAAGGGTGGATTCCGCACCCGGGTGGCGCGGCGGGCAGCGCCACTGTAGGAGAACCGCTGTCGACGCCGCACGGAGCAGCGGTGACGCCTCGAAAGTTTTCATGCGAACAGCCTCATGGCCCCAACCGTTTCGGCCCGGCGGCCACCGTCCGGCGACGGCGTGCGCGCGAGGGGCGGGGTCCGACCGATCGGACCCCGCCCGTCGTTGAAGTTCCGCGCAGAACCGTTCAGTCGAGGGTCTCCCGCCAACCCCGGGCCCCGGTCCAGGCGCTCTCGCGCAGCAGGCGCAGGCCGTTGAGGCCGACGATGACGGTCGAGCCCTCGTGGCCGAGCACGCCCAGCGGCAGCGGGAGGGTGGCGACCAGGTCCCAGACCACCAGGACGGTGATGAACGCCGAGGCGATCACCAGGTTCTGCACCACGAAGGAGCGGGCCCGCCGGGAGAGCGCCACCACGGCCGGGACGGTGGCGAGTTCGTCGCGGACGATCACCGCGTCGGCGGTCTCCAGGGCGAGGTCGGAGCCGGCCCGGCCCATCGCGAGGCCGGTGTGGGCGGCGGCCAGCGCGGGCGCGTCGTTGACGCCGTCGCCGATCACCAGCACCTTGCGTCCGGCCGCCTCCCGCTCCCGGACGGCGGCGACCTTGTCCTGCGGCAGCAGTCCGGCCCGGACGTCGGCGATGCCGACCTCGGCGGCCAAGTGGGCGGCGGCGCGCGGGTTGTCGCCGGTGAGCAGCATCGGCGCAGTGCCGGTCAGCGCCCGGAGGGACGCGACGGTGGCGGCGGCGTCCGGGCGCAGCCGGTCGGCGAGGCCGAGCACGCCGACCGGTACGCCGTCCGCCTCGACCAGGACGGCGGTGCGCCCGCCCTCCTCCAACTCCGCGGCCAGCGCGGCGGCTTCGACGGAGGCGGCGTCGGTGCGCTCCAGGATCAGCCGGGCCGGCGCGCCGACCGCGAGGACCCGGCCGTCGACGGTGGCGGTGACCCCGACGCCGGGGGTGGAGGTGAAGTCCTCGGCGGCGGCCGGGGTCAGGCCGCGGGTGCGGGCGGCGTCGACGACGGCGCGGGCCAGCGGGTGCTCGCTGGGGTGCTCGGCCGCGGCCGCCAGCGCCAGCAGCCGCTCCTCGGAGAGGCCGGAGCCGGTGAGCGGCCGGAGGTCGGTGAGGCGCGGAGTGCCCTCGGTGAGGGTGCCGGTCTTGTCCAGTGCGACGGCGTCGACCTGGCCCAGGCGCTCCATCACGACGGCGGACTTGATCAGGACGCCGTGCCGTCCGGCGTTGGCGATGGCGGAGAGCAGGGGCGGCATGGTGGCCAGCACCACCGCGCACGGGGAGGCGACGATCATGAAGGTCATCGCCCGGAGCAGCGAGCCGGTGAAGGCCGCGCCGAAGGCCAGCGGGACCGCGAAGACCGCGAGGGTGGCGGCCACCATGCCGAGCGAGTAGCGCTGCTCGACCTTCTCGATGAACAGCTGGGTGGGCGCCTTGGTCCCGGAGGCCTCCTCGACCAGCTGGACGATCCGGGCGATCACGGTGTCCGAGGCGTCCCGCTCGACCCGCAGCCGCAGCGCCCCGGTGCCGTTGAGGGTCCCGGCGAACACCTCGTCCCCGGTCTCCTTGACGACGGGCAGCGGCTCGCCGGTGATGGTGGCCTGGTCCACCTCGCTCGCGCCGTCGAGCACCCGCCCGTCGGCACCGATCCGCTCACCGGGCCGCACCAGCACGGTGTCGCCGACGGCGAGCTCCTCCGTGGGCACGGTCTCCTCGCCGCCGTCGGGCAGCAGCCGGGTGGCGGTGGCCGGGGCGAGGTCGAGCAGTCCGCGCACCGAGTCGGCGGTACGGGCGGTGGCCAGCGCCTCCAGGGCGCCGGAGGTGGCGAAGATGACGATCAGCAGCGCGCCGTCCATGACCTGCCCGACGGCGGCGGCGCCGAGCGCGGCCACGATCATCAGCAGGTCGACGTCGAGGGTCTTCTCCCGCAGTGCCTGGAGCCCGGCCCAGGCGGGCTCCCAGCCGCCGGTGGCGTACGCGAGGGCGTACAGCGGGCCCCAGGCCCAGGCGGGGGCGCCGGTCAGCTGGAGCGGCAGTGCGATCAGGAAGAGCACCGTCGCGGCGGCGGCCCAGCGGGCCTCGGGCAGCGACAGCACCCGGGTGCGCCGTCTCGGCGCGGTGTCCGGGCGTGGCGCGGCCGGGGGCGCGGAACGCCCGGTCAGGGTGGTGGTGGACATGGCGGGGGGACCCTTCGGGCAGGCCTGGGCAGGGCGGGGCCGTTGACTCGTTCACGATACATGAACATATGAAGGCTCGTTCATCTATGAGTTGTAGGATGGCCCGCATGGGTCATGGAGCCACCCCCGCCACCGCCGTCCCGCACACGCGCCTGGACGCGACCAGCGCTGCCCGGGTGGCCACCACCCTGCAAGCCCTCGCCACGCCCTCCCGGCTGCTGATCCTCTCCCGGCTGCGCGAAGGCCCCTGCGCGGCCACCGAACTCGCCGCCGAGGTCGGCCTGGAGCAGTCCGCCTGCTCCCACCAGCTGCGCCTGCTGCGCAACCTCGGCCTGGTCATCGGCCGCCGCAACGGCCGGCAGGTCGTCTACGCGCTCTACGACAACCACGTCGCCGCCCTGCTCGACCAGGCCGTCTACCACATCGAGCACCTGCGGCTGGGCCTCAGCGACGCCGTCGACCCGCAGGACGCGGACGACGAGCACGAGCCGGTCGGCGGCGCCGCGCGCTGACGCGCCACGGCGCCCGATCGGACCTCAGGCGCGCGTTCCACCGCCGGGGTCGGGCCTCAGGTGCGCGCCCCGTCGGCCTCGGCCGACCGGCCGGAGACCACGGGGCCGACCCGGGCCTGACGGGCCAGCAGGTCGGCGAAGGCCACGGTGAGCGGATCGGGGCGGGTGCGGGTGTAGGCGGTGAGGGTCCGCAGGATCGGCGGGTCCGGGCGCAGCAGGGCGCCCTCGAACTGGGCCGGGACGATGTTGGCGGGCACCAGGGCGGGGCCGAGCCCGGCCGCGGCCAGCAGCGGGGCGGCCGAGGTCTGTTCGGCGCGGACCGCCGCCCGGGGGTGGAAGCCCGCCCGGGCGCAGACCTGGTCGAGCAGGTCGGCGAGGCCGTTGTCGGGGGCGTAGTGGACCCAGTCGCGGTCGGCGAGTTCGGTGAGGGCGACGGTCCCGGCGGGGCGTTCGGCCAGCGGGTCGTCGGCGGGCAGGACGACGGTGAACTCTTCGACGCCGAGCTCCCGGATCGGCCCCTCCCAGCCGCTCGGCACCGGGCCGATGGCGAGGTCGGCGCGGCCCGCGGCCATGGCCTCCCGGAGCGCGTCGGTGTGGGGGTACTCGCGCAGCCGGATCCGCACGCCGGGGTGGCGGCGGCGCCACTCCCGCAGCACGGGCGGCAGGATGCCGAGGCTGACGGAGTAGACGACGGCGACCTCCAGTTCGCCCTCCTCCAGGCCGGCCGAACGGCGGGCCGCCGCCTGCAGCCGCTCGGCCTCGGCGAGTGCGGCGCGGGCGTGCGGCAGGACCGCCCGGCCCATCGGGGTGAGCCGCACCGAGCGCGGCAGGCGCTCCAGCAGCGGGCCGCCGAGGGCGCCCTCCAGGGCGCGGATCTGGTGGGACAGCGCGGGCTGGGTGACGTGCAGCTGTTCCGCCGCACGGGTGAACGATCCGGTGTCGACCACGGTGGCCAGGTATTCGAGCTGTCTGAGCGTCGGCGTTGCCATGAACGGATTTTATCGCCGAGGTAGAAAACAAGCCTTGGACTCATCATTGCTGGTCGGGAGAGGGTCGTGGTGCGGCCGCCGCGGGAAGCAGCGGGCGGTCCGTTCCCCGATCATCCGAAGGAGTTCCACCATGTCCGACACCACCTCCCTCCGGGGGCAGCGGCTCGTCGTGGTCGGTGCCGGTTCGCGCACCGGGCAGGCCGTCGCCAAGTCCGCCTCGGCGGCCGGCGCCTCCCTGGTGCTGGCCGGCCCCGACCCCCGCAAGCTGGAGTGGACGGCCGGCGAGCTGTCCGGACCGTCCGAGGTGATCGCCCT
Source organism: Kitasatospora sp. NPDC127116 (assembly GCF_042677365.1). Taxonomy (NCBI): domain Bacteria; kingdom Bacillati; phylum Actinomycetota; class Actinomycetes; order Kitasatosporales; family Streptomycetaceae; genus Kitasatospora; species Kitasatospora sp. NPDC127116. The sequence goes on along the minus strand of NZ_JBHXTL010000057.1, from coordinate 6,025 downwards.
GGACATCGCCGACGAGGCGTCGATCGCCGCCTTCGCCGCCCGGGCCGGCCGCTTCGACCACCTGGTCTCGACCGCCGCGATGCCGGCCAACGGCCCGCTGCGGGAGCTCGAAGCGGCCGACGTGCAGCGGGCGTTCGCGGCGAAGGTGATCGGCCCGCTGCTGCTGGCCAAGCACCTGGTCGGGCAGGTCTCCGAGAGCGGCTCGTTCACCTTCTTCTCCGGTGTGGCCGCGTGGCGCCCGGCGCCCGCGCGCACGGTGATGGCCACCACCAACGGCGCGCTGGCCTTCCTGGTGCAGGCGCTGGCGGTGGAGATCGCGCCGGTCCGGGTCAACGCCGTCTCCCCCGGCATCGTCGACACCGGCTCCTGGGACGGCCTGGGCGCCGACAAGGACGCGTTCCTGCGCGGGGTCGCCGAGCGCAACCCGGCCCGGCGCGTCGGCACCCCGGAGGACCTGGTCAAGGCCGTCCGCTACGCCATCGACAACCCGTACGTCACCGGCACGGTGCTGCACGTCGACGGCGGCGGCCGACTCGCCTGACCCGCCGGGCCGCCTGGCTACCGGGCTACCGGACCGCCGGACCGCCGGACCGCCGTCGGCGGCATGACTCCCCCACCCCGGCCGGCCGGAGCTCCCGACCGGCCGACCACCCCCGCACGCCCGGAACCGCCGGCGTGCCCCCCCGAACCGAGGAGCTGTTCCCATGCGCTCGCGCACCCTGATCCGTACCGCCGCCGTCCTCGCGGCGGCGGCCGGCCTGGCGGGCGGCACCGCCGCGGCCGCCCCCGTCCACGACAGCGGCCACCACGACTCCGCACGCGACTGGCCGCAGCGCCTGATCGACCGTTCGCCCGGCCTCGTCCAGCCGAAGGCGCTCACCGCGGACCGCTCGATCGGCGCCCGGCGCGCCGCCCAGGAGGTCCACCTGGCACAGCAGTTGTACACGTTCTGGAACACCGGGCAGCAGCGGTACCTGGACGCGGCGATCAGCCGGCAGTTCCGGGACAACACGCTGCCGCCGGGCCGCCCGCAGGGCCCCGCCGGGCCGGCCTTCGCCTCGAAGAACTTCCGCGCCGCGGTGCCGGACCTGACCTGCGAGCTGTCCGACCTCCTGATCAGCGGTGACAGGATCACCGCCCGACTGGTCTTCCGCGGCCACTTCACCGGCACCTTCGACGGCGTGCGGGGGCAGGGCCAGGACATCGAGTTCAACGCCATCGACATCCAGCACGTCGGGACCGACCGGATCACCGAGGACTGGCACATCGAGGACAACGCGACCCTGCTGGCCCAGCTGGGCGTCCGGGCCTGAGGCCGTACCGGGCGCACGCGGGCCTGCGGGCGGTCACCGGGCGAAGGCCGTCACCACGTCGGTGAACTCGACCTGCGGCTCGTCCGCCAGGAGTTCCGGGAAGCGCGCCAGCAGGTCGGTCACGTAGGAGGAGGCGAGGCCCTCTCTTTCGGATCACGTCGGACCAGTGGGCGTCGTTGGAGTGCGTGCATCGGCGGTGCGGAGGAGGGAGTCCATGCGGAGCATCGGCGACCGACGACAAGCCGGCGAGGTGCGTGCTCCGGCGGCGACCGCCTGGCGTGATCCGAAAGAGAGGGCCTAAGTGGGCCTCGCGCGCCCGGCGGTCGGCGTACCGCTCCGTGACCAGGAACCGGCCGCCGCCCTCCTGGCGGCCCACCGCGTAGGCGAGCGCCCCCGGTTCCTCCCGGGTGCGCTCCGCGACCTCGCGCAGGGCGGCCGCGAGGGCCTCCTCCCGTCCGGTCCTGGCCTGCAGGATCGCCACCACCATGGTCATCGCACGTCCGCTCTCCGTCGGTTCCTCCGGTCAGGGCCCAGCCTGACGGGGAGCGGGCAGCCGCTCATAGTAGAAATGCGACAGGCCCTGCCCCAGCAGGGCCGTCGGGGGCCGGCCGGTGAAGTGCCGGAACTCCCGGACGAAATGCGCCTGGTCGTAGTAGCCCGCCGCCAACGCCCCTGGCAGGTAACGGCGTTCGCCGGACAGCAGCAGCGTACGGGTGAGCCGCTGGAACCGGGCCACCCGCTGGAACGCCTTCGGACCCGCGCCCACCGCCGCCGGGAACGCCCGCTGCAACCGGCGGACGGTGACCCCGAGGTGCTCGGCCAGCGCGTCCACCCGCACCTCGCCGGGACGCCGGTGGACGAGCCGCACCGCGGCGTCCAGCCACGGGTCGGCCCGGTCGTGGGCGGCGAGCAGCTCGGCGAGCGCCCGGTCGAGGACCGCCGCCTGCTCCGCCGGCCCGGACGCCAGACACACCTGCTCGGCCATCCGCCGGGCCGGCGGCCCCCAGACCTCGGCGGCACTCACCACCCGGTCGGCCACCTCGTCGACCCCCGGCGCCAGGAAGTGCCGCAGGGCGCCGGCCCGGAACCGCACCGCCACGAAGCCGCCCGCCTCCCGCGAGACCGGCTCCCAGCGGGCCCCGCGGAGGCAGACCAGGTGCGCGGCGGGCAGCGGCACCGGCCCGGCCCCGTCGTCCAGGTGGACCCCGCCGGCCCAGTGGATCCACAGCTCGGCACCCGTTCCGGGCAGCAGCCGGGGCAGGTCGCCGGGGCCTGCCCGGTACCACCAGTAACGGTCGATCCAGGGCCTCAGCGCCGGGCCCGGCACCGCGTGTTCGACTCGCACCCGTCCTCCCCCGCTCCCACCGCGGCCGCGCCCCGGTCACGGGCGCTCGGCGGCCACCGACGGTACCCGCCCGGCCGTCGGCCGTCACCCGGGTGCCGGGCCGTGGTGGCGGCGCCGTCCGGCGGCCAGCACCGTGGTCGGGGGGCGACGATCCGCAGGACGGCCGGCCAGGGACGGTGCAGATGAACGCGAACGACTCCGCTCCCCGCGTCGTGGTCGGCGTCGACGGCTCGCCGTCGTCGTACGCCGCGCTGCGCTGGGCGGCCCGGCACGCCACGCTGATCGGCGGCGTGGTGGACGCGGTCGGCGCCTGGGAACCCCCGAGCCACTTCGGCTGGTCGGCGCCCGTGGTCGACAGCGCCTTCGACCGGGAGCTGGCCGAGCGGCGGTTCGCCGAGGAGCTGCACGCCGTGCTCGGCGAGGACTCCCGGGTGCGGGTCCGCCAGACGATGGTCATGGGCGACCCCTCCGACGTCCTCCTGGACGCGGCCCGGGGCGCCGAGCTGCTGGTGGTCGGCAGCCACGGCCGCGGCGGCTTCACCCGTACCCTGCTCGGCTCGGTGAGCACCCACTGCGCGCAGCACGCCGCCTGCCCCGTGGTCATCGTCCGGGCCCCATGACGAGAGGAACACCGGACACCATGCCGTACATCACCGTCGGCCAGGAGAACTCCACCCCCATCGACCTCTACTACGAGGACCACGGCTCCGGGCAGCCGGTCGTCCTCATCCACGGGTTCCCGCTCGACGGGCACTCCTGGGAGCGGCAGAGCGCCGCGCTGCTGGACGCCGGGCACCGGGTGATCACCTACGACCGGCGCGGCTTCGGACAGTCCTCCCAGCCCACCACCGGCTACGACTACGACACCTTCGCCGCCGACCTCCACACCGTGCTGGAGACCCTCGACCTGCGGGACGCCGTGCTGGTCGGCTTCTCGATGGGCACCGGGGAGGTCGCCCGCTACGTGTCCCGGTACGGCTCCGGCCGCATCGCCAAGGTCGCCTTCCTGGGCTCCCTGGAGCCCTGCCTGCTGAAGACCGACGACAACCCTGAGGGGGCCGGTCCGAAGGACTTCTTCGACGGCATCGTCGCCGCCGTGAAGGCCGACCGGTACGCCTACTACACCGCCTTCTACCGGGACTTCTACAACCTCGACGAGAACCTCGGGAGCAGGATCAGCGCGGAGGCCGTCCGCAACAGCTGGAACGTCGCGACGAGCGGCGGCTTCTTCGCCGCCGCCGCCGCGCCGTCCACCTGGTACACGGACTTCCGGGCCGACATCCCGCGCATCGACGTGCCGGCCCTGATCCTGCACGGGACCGCCGACCGCATCCTGCCGATCGACAGCACCGGGCGCCCCTTCCACCGGGCGCTGCCCTCCGCCGAGTACGTGGAGGTCGAGGGCGCGCCGCACGGCCTGCTCTGGACCCATGCCGAGGAGGTCAACGCGGCGCTGCTCGCCTTCCTGGCGAAGTAGTGGCACCGCACGGACCGCCACCGCGCGCACCGCCACCGCGTGCACCCCGTACGCCCCGCCCCTGTCACCCCGTCCGGTCCGCCCCCGAGGAGTACGCCGATGACCGACCTCACCCGCCCGCACCTGCTCGCGGCCATCGAACTCGCCGCCTCCGCCCGCGCCCACGGCAACCACCCCTTCGGCGCGCTGCTGACCGACGCGTCCGGAGGCGTCCTGCTCACGGCCGAGAACAGCGTGCTGACCGACCACGACGTCACGGCGCACGCGGAGACCAACCTGGTCCGCCAGGCCTGCCGCACCCTGGCCCCGCACCAGCTCTCCGCGACCGTCCTCTACAGCAGCGCCGAGCCGTGCGCGATGTGCGCCGGCGCGATCCACTGGAGCGGCATCCGGAAGGTCGTCTACGCGCTCGCCGCCACCGAGCTGAACGCCATCGCGGGAGTGGACCCGGACGAGCCGGTGCTCGACCTGCCCTGCCGCCAGGTCTTCGCAGCCGGCGGCGGCACCGTGGAGGTCTCCGGCCCGCACCTCTTCGAGGAGGCCACCGCCGTGCACACGGGGTACTGGGGCTGACCGGATCGCCACCCTCCCCGGACGGCTTCTCCGCCGTCGAGCACGCGGCGGCCGCCGCGGAGCGGGAAACTTGACCCCGGACGCGCACCGACCCCGCAAGCCGAGCGGCAGGAGACGGCGATGAGCAGCACGCAACCCCTACCGGCGGAGACCTGGGCGTGGGCGGTGGAGCGCCCCGGGCCGGTCGGCGGGCCGGGGCCGGGCCCACTGGTCCGGGAGCGGCGGCCGCTGGACGCGCCCGGCCCGCAGGAAGTCCTGGTCGAGGTGGAGGCCTGCGGGGTGTGCCGCACCGACCTGCACCTCGCGGAGGGGGACCTCTCCCCCAGGCTGGCCCGGTGCACGCCCGGGCACGAGGTGGTCGGGCGCGTGCTCGCGGCGGGGGCCGGGGTCGAGGGCTTCGCCGTCGGGGACCGGGCCGGGGTGGCCTGGCTGGCCCGGACCTGCGGCAGCTGCGGGTACTGCCGCAGCGGGCGGGAGAACCTCTGCCCCGCGTCGCGCTACACCGGCTGGGACCGGCACGGCGGCTACGCCGGGCACCTCACCGCGGACGCCCGCTTCGCCTACCGGCTGCCCGAGGGCCCGCCCGCCGAGGAGCTGGCCCCGCTGCTGTGCGCCGGGATCATCGGCTACCGGGCCCTGGAGCGGGCCGAACTCCCGGCGGGCGGGCTGCTCGGCATCTACGGCTTCGGCGCGTCCGCGCACCTGACCGCCCAGCTCGCCCTCGCCCGGGGCGCCCGGGTGGCCGTGTTCACCCGGGCCGCGGCGGCCCGCCGGCTGGCGCTGGACCTCGGCGCCGACTTCGCCGGCGACTCCTACGACCCGCCCCCGCAGCCGCTGGACGCCGCCATCCTGTTCGCCCCGGTCGGCGAGCTCGTGCCCGTCGCCCTCACCGCGCTGGACCGCGGCGGCACGCTCGCCGTGGCCGGCATCCACCTCACCGACATCCCGGCGCTGAACTACCAGCGGCACCTGTTCCAGGAGCGCACCCTGCGCAGCGTCACCGCCAACACCCGGGCCGACGGGCTGGCCTTCCTGGCGGAGGCGGCCCGTGCCCGCCCGGTGGTCCACGTCAGCCGCTACCCCCTGCGCCGTGCGGACGCGGCGCTCGCGGACCTCGCCGCGGACCGGGTGACGGGGGTCGCGGTGCTCGTCGCGGAGTAGCGCACGGTGGTCGGCGTCCCGCACGCGATCCGGCCCCCCCCCCCCCGCCGGCGGGGGGCGGGCCGGGGGGCACGCGGGGGCCAAAGGGTGAGAAGAAGTGGAATATAAACAAAAAACCCCCCACCAAACCCACACCCCAAACGAGTGGACGGAGAG